>DBWE01000119.1:5266-13273 GCA_002308315.1 Clostridiales bacterium UBA1246
GTCACCCACGACCAGACCGAGGCCATGACGATGGGTACCAGGATAGTCGTGATGAAGGACGGGTTTATCCAGCAGATAGCCGCTCCGCAGGATCTTTACGAGCATCCCGCCAATCTCTTCGTCGCCACGTTTATCGGCACTCCGCAGATGAATACCTGCGACGGCGAGCTGAGCGACGAGAACGGCGTTACCTACCTCAACTTCGGCGAGGGCTGCAAGGTCGCCCTGCCGCCGGAAAAGGGCAGAGCCCCCGAGGTGCTGGAATACGCCGGCAGGAAGATAGTCTTCGGTATACGCCCCAACGATATCAAGGCCGACGCGGAGACCATTGCCAAATATCCCGACCGCGTTATCGACGCCGTCGTGGACATCAGCGAGCTGCTCGGCGCGGATACGAACCTGTATCTCAGCAACGGCGAGATACAGCTCACGGCGGTCGTTTCCACCGGCACGGTGGACTGCAATCTGGGCGATAAAATAAAGGTGTGCATCGACACCAACAGGATACACCTTTTCGACAGCGAAACTGAAAAGGCCATTATAAACTGAAAATAAGACGATCATCGCAGATATATGCTCCGGCGCGCCGCTTTTCAGCGGCGCGCCGCGCATTTTCCGCACATGAGGACCTGCGGATTATACATGCAAAAAAAACGGGGAAATTTGCGGGCGGCTATTGAAAAAATGCACAAAAATGAGTATAATCGTAAAAACAGTATGTTGCGTATTTAAATAACGGCAAGCTGAGATGTTTATTTGCCCGTCTTAAGCTTGCAATAATCGGAGGTCGACTATGTCAGGAAGATTTTTTCAGAGTGTGATCGTACAGATGAAGGAAGCGACGGACAGGACCATAGGCGTAATAGATCCCGACGGCAGCGTCATAGCCTGCAACGAGCTGGCAATGGTGGGCTCCAGACTCAGCGACATCTCTTCGCTTGCGTCCGACGGAGGCGATACGGTTTCCGTATGCGCGGGCAAGACCTTCAGACTGCTGGGCAGCGCGGGCACAAGATTTGACTACGCGGTATTCGTAGACGGCGAGGATGAAAACGCCCGCTGCATCTGCGTGCTTGCGGCGATAGCGTTCAACGAGGCAAAGGAGTATTACGAGGAAAAGTACGACAAATCGGCTTTTATTAAGAACATCATATCCGACAATACGCTTCTGGCGGATCTGTACGTCCGCGCCAAGGAGCTGCGGCTCGACGTGAACGTGCCCAGAGGGATATTCCTCATCAGACAGCCGGACAAGGTCGATACCGCCACGATAGAGGTCATGCAGAATCTTTTCCCGGACAGGCAGAAGGACTTCGTAATCGGGATCAACGAAAGCGACGTCGTCCTCGTCAAGGAGCTTTCGGCCAATTCGGACGGCAGGGAGCTTGGCAAAATAGCACTGCAGATAGAGAACACCCTTACCACGGAGCTGTACGCGAAGCCCGTTATAGGCGTGGGCTCGGTGGCAAGGCACCTAATCGAGCTGGCCGAGAGGTACAAGGAGGCGCAGATCGCCATAGAGGTCGGCAAGGTGTTTGACGACGACAAAATGATCATACATTACGACAACCTCGGCATCGGAAGGATCATTTACCAGCTGCCCACGACGCTGTGCGAGATGTTCCTGTCGGAGGTTTTCAAAAAGAGCCCCATCGACGCGCTCGATCAGGAGACGCTTTACACGATAAACAAGTTCTTCGAGAACAATCTGAACGTTTCGGAGACCTCGAGAAAGCTGTTCGTCCACAGAAACACCCTCGTTTACAGGCTTGAAAAGATCAAAAAGCTCACGGGGCTGGATCTGAGGGAATTCGATCACGCGATCGTATTCAAGGTCGCGCTGATGGTGAAGAAATATCTCGCCTCGCAGAAGTGAGTCCGTCCCGGAGGAGTATCGGCAGATGATCAGATTTGAGCACGTATATAAATCATATGAGAACGGCACTTCCGCGCTCGAGGATCTGTCCTTCGTCATGGAGGACGGGGAGTTCGCCTTTCTCGTCGGCCCCTCGGGCAGCGGCAAGTCAACGGTGATAAAACTGCTTACGGGGGAGATATCCGCCACGGACGGAACGGTCGTCGTGAACGGATACAACATGAATGAGATCCGCCCGTCAAAGCTTCCCAGGCTGAGGAGGACCATGGGCGTGATATTCCAGGATTTCAGACTGATCGACAACAAAAACGTTTTTGACAATATCGCCCTGGCAATGTGGGCGGTCGGAGCTCCGCACAGGGAGATAAGGGACAGAGTGAACTACGTTCTCGGTCTTGTCGGTCTGGAGGACAGACAGAAGGACATGCCCCGGGAGCTTTCCGGAGGAGAGCAGCAGCGCGTGGCGATAGCAAGGGCGCTTGCGAACAACCCCAAGCTCATTATCGCCGACGAGCCCACGGGAAATATCGACCCGGAGCGCAGCGCGGAGATCATGACGATGCTGACGAGGATAAACGAGCTGGGAACGACGATGCTGGTCGTGACCCATGAGCAGAACCTTGTAAATCAGTTCGCGAAGCGCGTTATCAGGATAGTCAACGGCAGACTTGCCGGGGACGAAAAGGGCTGGTACATATCATGAGCAGATTCAAATATTATCTAAAGGAAGGCTTCGGCAGCATTTTTACTCACAGTCTCATGTCTTTTACCACGGTATGCGTGATGATAGCCTGTCTGATACTGATGGGCAGCTTCGTGCTTATTTCCGTAAACCTCAACAGGACCATGAATTACCTGGAATCTCAAAATCAGATGATGGCGTTCGTGGACGAGACGTACACCGAGGAGCAGGCAAGGGCGATAAGGCCGGAGCTTTTGAAAAACGACAACGTCCTGGACGCCGAGTTCGTTTCGCGCCGGGACGCCATGGAAAGCTTTTTGGGCAAGTTCGAGAAGAACAGTATTTTCGACGATATAGACTACTCAGTTTTCAGAGACAGATATATAATCTACCTCAAGGATATCCGCCTCATGGCGGACACTCAGCAGCAGCTTGCCGCCGTCGGCGGCATAGCCCGGGTCAACGCGCATCTGGAGATATCGCGCGGATTTACGGCCGTAAGAAGAGTGCTGAGGATAGTTTCACTCGCGATAGTGGCGCTGCTGTTCCTGGTGTCGCTGTTCATTATGTCCAACACCGTAAAGCTGACCACCTTCAACAGAAGAAACGAGATAGCCGTGGTCAAAATGATAGGCGCGGACAACGGCTTCATATCATGGCCTTTCATCGTGGAGGGCGTGATACTCGGACTTACCGGAGCCATGCTGGCGTATCTGCTGCAGTGGAGCCTGTATACCGCGGTATGCACGAGGATCATGACCACGGCGTACGTGTCGTTTTTGAAGCTGCTGTCATTCGGACAGATCGCGCTGCCGCTGCTGGTATCCTTCGGAGCCGTTGGGATATTTGTCGGCGTTTTCGGCAGCCGTATAGCGATAAGAAACTACCTCAGAGTCTGAGTGCGGGGGCCGCAATATGAAAAAGAAAAAAGTATTCGTCAAGATCGTCGCGGTCGTGCTGGCGCTGCTGATGGCGGCGTCCGTGTTCTTCACGGTGGTGTCGATCGTAACGTCGGACAGCAGAGCGGCCGGAGAGGACATGAGCGATCTCGAGCGGCAGGCTCTGGAGATGGAAAACCGGGAAAAAGAGCTTGCCGAGCAGAAGGCCGCGATCGAACAGAAAAAAGCCGAGGTCAAGGGCTCGCTTGACTCGCTCAACTCTCAGATAAGCGGCATCATCCAGAAAAAGACGCTTATCGACGAGAACATCCTGCTGACGCAGGAGGAGATATCGAATATTACCGAGCAGATAGCCGTGCTCAACGACGGCATAGAGATAAAGCGCATAGAGTACGAGGACGCACTTGCCCGGGAGGAGGAGCAGATGACCCTCTTCAAGGAGCGCCTGCGGGAAATGGAGGAGTCCGGCGATATCTCGTATTATGAAATACTCTTCCAGGCGAGCAGCTTCGGAGATCTTCTCAGCAAGCTGGATATGATAGACGAGGTGATGAAGCGGGACGAGGCGGTCATCAGCCGCATGGAGCAGGCCCGCGCCATGGTCATAATCGCCCAGCAGGAGCTGTACGACAAGAAGGAAGACTGCGAAGACAAGCAGCAGGAGCTTCAGGAGGCTGTGGAAAAGCTTGCCATGGAGCGCGAGGAAGCCGACAGGCAGATGCAGGAGCTGGAGGCAAACGTAGCCGTGTTCACCGCGGCCTATGAGGAAAACGCCGCCATGGAGGCGGAGATCGAAGAGCAGCTTCGCCAGACAATGGCTCAGGCGGCCGCGATCGACAGCAAGATCGCGCAGCTGAAAAGAGAGCAGAACCTGGAGAACGCCGGAGTGAACGCCAGCGGCACGTATCTGTGGCCTTCGGCGTCCAGCTATTACGTCACGTCGCTTTTCGGAAACAGGCTGCATCCCATACTCGGCTACTATGTCATGCATAACGGCATAGATATCGGCGCATCATACGATACCGCCATTTACGCCGCCGACGGCGGAATAGTGGTAACGTCGGAATACAACGGCTCTTACGGAAACTATGTGATGATCTATCACGGCGACGACAGATATACGCTGTACGCGCACATGAGCCAGAGATACGTTTCCGTGGACGATGTTGTGGCGCAGGGCGACGTGATAGGCCTGGTAGGAGATACGGGCTATGCGACGGGACCTCATATCCATTTTGAAATTTATGAAAACGGAACGCGTGTGGACCCGCTGAATTATTTCTCCAACTACGTGCTGTATAACTGCTGATATGAAGAAAAGCTATGTTCTTGTATACCTGCTGTCGCACGCTGCGGCGCTGGCGGTCGGCTTCGCGATAGCCGTATTCACGCTGAGCGCTTTCCGGCCGAACATCATCAGCCGCAGCGAGCGGGAAATAACCGATAAGCTGACCGAAGCCGTGAGGGTGATAGATTCGTACTACGTGGGCGATTACGATCCGCAGACCCTGAGCGACAGGGCGATAAGCGCGATGGTCGACGGCCTGGGCGACAGATGGTCGTATTACATGACAAGGGATGAGCTGGAGTCTTTCATTCTCGCCTCCATGAACAGATACGACGGCCTGGGCGTGGTACTGCAAAGCGGCGACGACGGCATACTGATAGTAGAGGTATACGGTAATTCTCCCGCCGCGGCGGCCGGCCTTGAGCCGGGCTGTCTGATAACGGCCGTCAACGGCGAGGATATCACCGCGATGGAATACGAAGCAGCCGTAGCGTTCGTGAAGGGGCTGATCGCCGAGGGCACGGTGACGATGACGGCGACCATGCCCGACGGAACGGTGAAGGACGTATCCGTGACTCCGGGCAGCTTCGAGATAGACCCGGTCTCATACGAGCTGCTTGACGGCGGCATGGGTCTGATAACGATAAGCAATTTTGAAGACAAATGTGCGGAGCAGATGCAGGCCGCGGCGAGACAGCTCATCGGGCAGGGAGCGGAGGCGCTTATCTTCGACGTAAGGAACAATCCCGGAGGACAGCTTGCGGAGCTGCTCGACGCGCTTGATTTCCTGCTGCCGGAGGGACCGATCTTCACGGGCAGGGACGCTTTCGGCTACGAGGAAACGAAAACGTCGGATGAGGCCTGCCTCGATATACCCATGGCGGTGCTCATCAACGGCTCGACCTACAGCGCGGCGGAGTTTTTCGCGGCGGCGCTGGAGGAATACGAATGGGCTTATACCGTGGGCGAGAAGACCAGCGGGAAAGGCTATGCTCAGGTGACCGTGACGCTTTCCGACGGCGGGGCAATACACATATCGAGCATCGAGTATTTCACTCCGAAGGGGAAAAGCCTCGCCGACGTCGGCCTGACGCCTTACGCGGAGGTCGAAATGGGCTACGACGATACGCTGAGCCTGTATTACGGCACGCTCGCGCACGAGGACGACGCGCAGCTGCTCAGGGCGGAAGAGCTGCTGAGCGGGGAACTGAAAAAGGCCTCGTAAGCTGCTTTTCTTGACATATAATAAAATACAGATATAATAACTCCATGACAGTCCGCCACGCGCGGCAGGGCAAGACGATTACAACAAGACCCGTTATCGGCAAATCTGTCAACACAGTCTGTCCGGACGGCAGACACCGGTCTGAGCCGGTGTCTGTTTGATTATGATAAGTGAAAGGGAATTGTCATGTCAAAATTCAAACTTACGGAAGAACACCTCAACGAGCTGAAAAAGGAGCTCGAATATCTGCAGACGACAAGGGACAAAGAGGTGTCGGAGCAAATCAAGGAGGCTCGCTCCTTCGGAGATCTTTCCGAGAACAGCGAGTATGACGAAGCAAAGGCGGAGCAGGGCAAGCTGTATTCCAAAATCGCCGAGATAAAGAACATAATCGAGAATGCGGAGATCATAGAAGTGTCCGCCGACGACGCGGGCGTAGTGGGCCTCGGCTCCAAGGTCAGAGTTCTTGAGGCGGGGGAGAAGGACGAGGAGATATACGATATCGTGGGCTCGCAGGAAGCCGATCCCATGAACGGACGCATCTCCGAGGAGTCCCCGTTCGGCAGAGCGCTGATCGGGCATAAGGCCGGGGACGTGGTGGAATTCGAAGCGCCGGAGGGCGTTTTGAAATTTACCATAGTCGAGACAACGAAATAAACAGGAGGCGCCATCCGTGACCGAAGAAGAAATGATCGCCAACGGTGAGGAACTCAGCGAAATATTGCAGGTCCGCCGCGAAAAGCTTGCCAGACTGCAGAGCGGCGGCCGGGATCCGTTCAAGGAGACCCGTTTTGAGCGCAGCGCGTATGCCCGCGAAATAAAGGACGGCTTCGACGCCTTTGAAAACAAGGACGTCGCCGTAGCCGGGCGAATGATGAGCAAGCGGGACATGGGCAAGGCCTTTTTCTGCGATCTTATGGACGTGAGCGGCCGTATACAGATGTACGTCCGCATAGACGACCTGGGAGAGGAGGCCTTCGAGGAATTCAAGAAATTCGACATAGGCGATATAATCGGCGCGGAGGGCTTCGTTTTCCGCACCCGCCGCGGCGAAATATCCGTACATTGCAGGACGATCAGGCTGCTTTCAAAATCCCTGCGGCCGCTGCCGGAAAAATTCCACGGCCTGAAGGACGAGGAGACGCGCTATCGCCGCAGATATCTTGACCTGATAGTCAACCCCGAGGTGAAGCGCACCTTTGAGATACGCGCGGGGCTTATCAAGAGCGTGCGCAGCATTCTTGACGCTCTCGGTTACCTCGAGGTGGAGACCCCGGTGCTCAATACGATCTCCGGCGGAGCCAACGCCCGGCCCTTTATCACCCATCATAACGCTCTGAACGTCGATATGTATATGCGCATCGCAACGGAGCTGCACCTTAAGCGGCTGATAGTGGGCGGACTTGAAAGAGTGTATGAGATAGGCCGTATTTTCCGCAACGAGGGTATGGATACCAAGCACAATCCCGAGTTTACCACCGTGGAATTCTACGAGGCCTACGCCGACATGAACGTGATGATGGAGCGCACGGAGCAGATAATTTCCAGCGCGGCCCGCGATTACGTCGGGACTATGAAGATAAGCTATCAGGGCACCGAGCTGAATCTTACCCCTCCGTTTGACAGAATGACCATGGCACAGGCCGTTAAAAAATTCACCGGCGTGGATTTTGACTCCTTCTCCTCGGACGCGGACGCGAAAAAGGCCGCGGCTTCCATAGGGATAGAGATCAAGGACGGCGACAGCTGGGGCGACCTGCTTTACCGCTGCTTTGACGAAAAGGTGGAGGACAAGCTCATTCAGCCCGTGTTCATAACCATGCATCCCGTGGAGGTCTCGCCGCTTGCCAAACGCAGCGCGGCCGACGAAAGGCTGACGGAGCGATTTGAACTGTTCATATACGGCCGCGAGATGGCAAACGCCTTCAGCGAGCTCAACGATCCGATAGATCAGAAGGCGCGCTTCCAGCGGCAGATGGACCTTCGCGCCGCGGGCGACGAGGAAGCCGGCATGATGGACGAGGATTTCCTCAACGC
>DBWE01000119.1:13350-13489 GCA_002308315.1 Clostridiales bacterium UBA1246
TCTTCCCGACAATGAAGCCGTTGGATACGCCGAAGAAGGAAGATAAGGCGGAAACAAAGGTGGAAGAGAGCGTGACCAACTGCGGAGGCATCCAGATGGAGCTTCTCCCGGATATCATCCCTCCCGACTTCTCCAACGT
>DBWE01000149.1:0-3654 GCA_002308315.1 Clostridiales bacterium UBA1246
CCAGCCGGAGCGGTAAATATAGTCCCGTATAAAAGGCGCGTAACGGTCAAAAACCTCCATAAATCTCTCCGATCATACGGTAAATTCCGCGTATTCGTCCCGGGCGAGGTCCGATACTGCTTCCGACGCGGCGTAAGTAAAGCCGTCGGAAGCCAGCAGCTCGCTCACGCTCATCGACGGGTCCTGATACATCAGATCGAGCAGCTCTATGAAATCCCGTATCACCTCGCGGGGAGTGATGTTCGTATCGGCGCCTATGCGCTCGAATTCCGTCCGCACGAATACGGCGAGCTCGTCCGTGGTCAGCCGCCGGGCGTATCCGTAAAGCTCCGCGTGCATCACGGCGAGTTTTTCGCACAGTATCAGCATCTCCTCCGCCGTCAGCGCTTCGAGACGTATCACGGGGGCGAGCAGATCCCTCGCGCCGGGCCTTGAAAACCTGCCCTCCGCCAGGCGCGAGCGCAGAGCCTCATAGCTGTATATGCCCCTGCGCCTGTCCTCCAGGGCCTGAGGCGTGGCGCACATGATCACGCCGAGATACTTCGCCCTGCCCTGAAGGGCGTCGTTATACATGGTGAGCATTTTTTCGTAGTTATACTGCCTGGTGATCGAGTTGGGTATCTTGTAGATATTCACCAGCTCGTCCAGCATTATCATCATGCCCGTGTAGCCCGCCAGCCTGAAAAATACCGCGAACAGCTTGAGGTAATCGTACCAGTCGTCGTCGGTGATTATGACGTTCACGCCGAGAGCTTCCTTCGCCTCGCTTTTCAGCGCGTACTCTCCCCGAAACCAGCGCACGACCTTTGCCTTCGTTTCGTCGTCGCCGTCGACGCAGGCGCGGTAATACGTGCTGAGCAGCCGCGCGAACTCAAAGCCGTGCACCATTTCGCTCACCGAGGCCGTCACCGCGTATATCTTTCTGTCCACCAGCTCCGTCAGCTCGGGAGAGTCCGGAGCGGCTCCGCTCTCCGCGACGGCCTCGCTGCGCACGCCGCTTATCCAGCGGTCGAGCAGCAGAGTGAGCGCGCCGCCCTCCGGCTTGGTTTTGGTGGACAGATTTCCTATAAGCTCCCTGTATGCGGCGAGACCCTGCCCATGAGTGCCGTGAAGGCGTCTTTCCGGCGACAGATCGGCGTCGGCCACTATAAAGCCGCGCTCCATTACGTAGTTGCGTATCGTCTGCATGAGAAAGCTCTTTCCCGAGCCGTAACGCCCCACTATGAAGCGGAAAGCCGCGCCGCCCTCGGCGATCACGTCCACGTCGCGCAGCAGCGCCTCTATCTCGTTCTTCCTGCCCACGGTGATATACGGCAGCCCTATGCGCGGCACCACTCCGCCCTTCAGTGAATTCAGCACTGCCTGGGCTATCCTCCTGGGCGCTTTTCTGTTTTCTTCGTTCATCGCGTGCTTCCTCCGAGTATATGAGCGATATCCTCTCGGTAATCCTCGACTATCGTTATTTCTTCCCCGTCGCATTCCACGGCGGTGTCTCCGAGCTCGTCGAAAAGCGCCTCGTTGAGCGCGTCGGCGAACACCTCGGCCATTTCGTTCCACGATCTCAGCATCCCGCTCACCGGCTCGTTGCGCAGCAGCGCGGAAAGGACAAGGATCTGCCTTTCGCTCAGCGCCGCTCCGCATACCGACTCCGGCTCCTCCGGGGCGGCCGCGCCGGAGAGCGGCGCGGAGACGGCGTTCTCCTCCGGCTCCGTTTCCTCCTCGGTGAGCAGGCTTTCCCGGGTATAAGCGGCGTCGCGGCGTATCCTGTCGAGTTCGTCATAGCGTATGACCGTTTTTTTCCTTTTCGCTTCGAGCTTCGCCCGTCTGTCCTCTTCGATGGCGGCGTCGATGATCCCGTCCGCCCAGGCGTCCGCGCTTCTTTCCTTGAGGGGACTGCCGGTTTTGAGATACAGGCGCAGCCTGCGGTCGGTCTCCCGGATAAAGCTGTCGAAAACCGTCTTGTTAAAATTCACGCGGCGATAGGACATTTCCGTCCACTTGCCGCCGCGGCAGATAAAGCGGCGGCATTCGTTGAGCACGTACTCGGTATCCTCGGGGGTGCGTCTGTTCCAGTATACCGCGTTTTCAAGAGGATGCCAGCGCGCGCTGTGCTGTCTTCCGAAGCAGGAGGTGAAAAGATTTCTCCCGGGGGCTTTTCCGCCGCGTTCTGCCGTTCTCCAGACCGAGGCGAAAAGCCGCCTTCCCTCGTCTCCGCGTTTTTTTATGACCGCCGAAGAGCGGAGCCTGTTCCCGCCGAACACGCACAGGGCGTCGAATATTTCTCCGTCGCCGCGCCCCTCGCAGGCGCGAAGAACGGCGAGCGCTTCATCCGTTTCCGTCATCCCGCCGTCCGTATATTCCGTGAGCTTTTCCCGCTCCACGCCGTTTATCACGCCGAATTCGAGCATCCAGCGGCGCAGGTTTTTCCGCATGTCCGCCTCGCCCGTCCCGCTGTCGATGTATCCCTTTTCGAACTCCCGCATTTTTTTCAGGCTGTCCTCGGGCGAGTCCGCGCCTATCCCGTTGAGCAGCTCATAGAGATACATATAGGCAAGGGAGGTGCTTATCGGCTCGAAGCGTCCCTTTCTTACCGCCGTTCTCCAGCTCATGTACCCGCGAAGCTGCCTTACGCTGAGATCGTGATAGGTCGTATAATACCTTATCAGGCTCCCGCCGAACGGCGCGTCGTCCTCATAATCCTCCATGAACTTGCCCTGGATATAGAAATTGCGGCATTTCTCGGCAAAGCTTCCGTCGGAGTAGGTATAGAGCTTCATCATTTCGCGTATCCGGCTCGGTACGGGAGCCTCGGAGACTCGGTCGGGCCCGGACGGAATGGGCGTATCGCGATACTTTCCCGCGCCCGTTCCCATCCCCCGGGAGATCGACGCCGCTCCGCGGGAGCTTTCGCGCACGGCCCTGTCGAAAAGCATGTAAACCGTATCGGGATCCGTCCCGCTGTCAAACCTGACGCCTATCCAGCCGTCGCCGTGCATACGGTAGGGCTCGGACAGATACGGCTCGGACAATTCGCCGAGCACCGCCCTGCCGCACCTGATATCGCAGCGCTCCGTCTCTTCTCCGAGCTCCGGATCCCATCGGTGCATCAGCAGCGCCGCCCATTTTCCTCCCGTCGGCTCGGCAAGCACGGAAAAGCCGGGAAATTCGTTCCACTTGTGCTGCTCGCCGATATGATATTTTTCCTCGGCATACGCCGCCAGATCGGATAAACGCATTTCCGGCTCCTTCATGAATTCGTCGGTAAAAGTATATCGAATTATCGGCAGGAAATCAAGCGCGGCGCCTTTCGTAAAGACGCCGCAGCGCAGCCCGGAGGGCTGCGCTGCGAAAACGGCCGTCTTATGACCGCTCAGTCTGTAAGGGCTCTCTTCTGCGAGACCTCCACCTTGGTATCGTACTTGGAGAAGGCCTCTTCCACAAGCGCCTTGTCGGGCTTGGGCGATATCCAGCTGACTATCGGCACTATGACCATGCCGGCAAGCATCGCGAAGGTACCGCAGTTGATGGGCGACTGAAGCACCGCGGGGAAGGAGGAGCGGAAGAACATGTTCAGCACCATTATGCCGGCGCCGAAGATAAAGTTGACCCAGCAGGCCGCCTTCGATACCTTCTTCCAGTACAGGCTGTAGAGGA
>DBWE01000149.1:3736-3936 GCA_002308315.1 Clostridiales bacterium UBA1246
GCGGATATGGCTATGAACACCACTATGAACGCCCGCATCGTGAGCAGCTGCTTTTTCTCGTTCATATTCTTTACTATGTTGCCCTTGAGGAAATCTATGGTCAAAGTGGACGAGGACGCTATAACGAGAGAGGACAGAGTGGACATCGACGCGGACAAAACGAGTATGACGACCACGGCGATGAGCGCCTGGGGCAGGTA
>DBWE01000149.1:4098-4349 GCA_002308315.1 Clostridiales bacterium UBA1246
AGGCCCCAGGTGCCGAGAGAGGTCAGCAGCACGACGCAGAGCAGATTGAACGGATCCGGCCCGAGGAAGGAGTTGAACGCTCCGGGCATGGACGAAACGCTCTCGTCCCGTACCGCCGCAAGGCCCGCCAGAGCAGCCTGCAGCCCGCCCTGACTTTTCAGCACCGCAAGAACTACGGCAACTATGCCGAACAGCATGATTATTCCCTGTATGAAATCGTTTATCGCGGTGGCCATGTAGCCTCCGGCTAT
>DBWE01000149.1:4382-8321 GCA_002308315.1 Clostridiales bacterium UBA1246
TAGTCGATATTGAACGCCATTCCGAAAAGACGGCTCAGGCCGTTGTAGAGCGAAGCGGTGTACGGCACCAGGAACACGAACACTATCATCGACGCGAAGATCTTCAGCGAGCCGCTTTCAAAACGCTTGCCGAAGAAGTCCGGCATGGTCGCCGCAGAGAAGTGCTGAGTCATTATCCTCGTGCGGCGTCCGAGTATGCCCCAGGCCAGCAGCGAGCCGATGAACGCGTTGCCGAGCCCTATCCAGGTGGACGCGATGCCGTATCTCCAGCCGAACTGTCCGGCGTAACCAACGAAGATAACAGCCGAAAAATATGACGTTCCGTAAGCGAACGCCGTCAGCCAGGGGCCGACGCTCCTGCCGCCGAGAACGAAGCCGTTCACGTCGGTGGCTCTCCTGCGGCACATGATGCCCACGGCGACCATCACCGCGAAAAACAATACAAGCAAAATGATCTTTACTGCCATCTTCTTACCCTCCGGTATAATTCGGTCGCGGAGCTCCGGGCCCCGCATCAATTTCTCTAACAATATACACTTTTAAATCGTTAAAGTAAATGGGCAATATGCACGAAAATAAGTCGCGTTTTACATATCTTTTGCACAATTACAACGACTTCAGCGTACAGGGCATGACTTTTCGCCCTCCGCTCTTCTCTTTTCACTCTTCTCTTTTCACTCTTTTCTTTTCCCCGTTCCCGCACTAAAGCCGCCGGGGCTCCGGCGGCTTTACACAGACACGATCTTCGGACTGAGCTTTCAGCTGTTCCTTATAAACCTCTCTCCGCAGCGGCGGCAGGTCACGCTGATCCTGCCCTTGCCGCGCGGGACTCTCATCACGTTCCTGCAGGAGGGGCACTTGAAAAAACGGTATTCCTTCCTCTGCTCAAAGCGGGTGCGCCGCACGCCGAGGCTCTTTCTCAGCTTTGCGGTCATGCGCAGATAGGCCTGGTTTTCCGCGCTGCGCTTCACTGTATTGCGCGACGAAAATCTGAATATGCCGAGGATGAGGCCGACCATGCACGCGGCCCCGAAAAGGCTCCCGAGCCTGCCGGGCACGAGGGCGGAAACTATCAGCAGCACCGCCGAAATAACATATATAAATATATTGAGTCTGTCCATACCGCTGCGGCCCGCCGCGGCACGGGCAAGCCATGACCTGAAATTCATGCTCTCACCTCTGTTGTCAGGGCCCGTCAAAGACGGGGAAAGGAAAAGCGCGGGAAACGCGCCCTCTGAAGCGTGTTCGTACAGTTTTGAGAAGTATACTGCGAAAATATGAATATGTTGTAAACTCCGCTCTCTCCCGACTTTTCCCGCTCCGGCGGCCATTGCCCGGAAATGCCCGTATACGGCGGTTTTTTATTCTTATGTCTTTTTTTATTCACAATAATTTTACATTTTGTCTCCGACTTTCATGTTAGAATTTCAGCTAAGCTCATCTTAAGGAGACATCGTTATGCTCAGACTTGACGGCATATGCAAAAGCTACAGCGCGGGCGGTACGGAGGTACGGGCGCTGCGCGGCCTTTCGCTGGGTTTTCGCTCCCATGAGTTCGTCGCGGTGCTCGGCCCCTCGGGCTGCGGAAAAACCACTCTTCTGAATATCATCGGCGGCCTGGACCGTTATGACTCGGGAGATCTGAAAATCAACGGACGCTCCACCGGGGATTATTCCGACGCCGACTGGGACAGCTACCGCAACCATTCCGTCGGTTTCGTATTCCAGAGCTACAATCTGATACCCCATCAGAGCGTGCTGAGCAATGTGGAGCTGGCGCTCACGCTCTCCGGCGTGGGCAAGAGCGAGCGGCGCGCCCGCGCCCGCGCTGTGCTCGAGCGCGTGGGCCTCGGCGATCAGCTCGGCAAAAGACCCAATCAGCTCTCCGGCGGGCAGATGCAGCGCGTTGCGATCGCCCGCGCTCTGGTCAACGATCCGGACATACTGCTTGCCGACGAGCCCACCGGAGCTCTCGACACCGAGACCAGCGTGCAGATAATGGAAATACTCAAGGAGATATCCGGTGAAAAGCTGGTGATCATGGTCACGCACAATCCCGAGCTTGCCGAGCGCTACGCGACGCGTACCGTCAGACTGCTCGACGGCGGGATCATCAGCGACAGCGCCCCGTTCTCCCCGGAGGACGAACCGGCGCCGGAGTCCGAAGGAAAAGCAAAGCGGCCCTCTATGTCGCTTGCCTCCGCCCTGTCCCTCTCCTTCAACAATCTGCTCACCAAGAAGGGACGCACCGTCCTGACGGCCTTTGCCGGCAGCATAGGCATAATAGGCATAGCTCTGATACTGTCCCTGTCCAACGGCATACAGAATTATATAAACCGCGTGCAGGAGGATACTCTCTCCTCCTATCCCATCGTGATCGAGGGCGAAACCTACGACACCGCGGCGCTCCTGCAGACCATGGCCGGGGTATCGGACAGCGCCAGAGACGGGAAAAGCGACGAGGAGCTGGGACAGTACGTATATTCCGACGCCGTGATGTATGAGCTGTACAACGCCGCCACCTCGCTCGAGGCGAACGAAAACGACCTCGGCGCCTTCAAGGCCTTCCTCGAAACGCCGGACAGCGAGGGCGCCCTGCCTCTGGACGGATATGCCAGCGCGGTCAGCTACGATTACGGACTGACTCCCGAGATATACGTTTCCCATGCCGACGGCAGCGTGGGCCGCCCCGACCTTGCCGCTCTGATGAGCTCCGCCGGGGCTTATTCCGGTGGCTACGGCGCGGTGAGGCCGGAGTACATGAATTCCTTCTCCCGCTTCAGCGTATGGGAAGAGATGCTTCCCGGCAAGGACAGCCTCGTCAGTCCCCTGCTCGACGAGCAGTACGACGTGCTCTTCGGACGCTGGCCCGAGGCTTATGACGAGGTGGTCCTCATCGTCGGGCCCAACAATCAGCTCAGCGATCTCGTCCTGTATGAGCTCGGGCTCATGAGCGAGGAGGAGATGACTGACTTTATAAAAAAGATGTCGTCCTTCGAGAGCATGGATACGCCGACGGAGAAATGGTCGTTTGAGGAAATATGCTCCATGCCTCTGAAAATGGTGCTGCCGGCCGACCGCTGGAAGGAAGCTCCCGACGGCGGGTATACCGACCTCAGCGCCAACGAGCTCGGCGAGCGCGCGATGTACGACGCCGGGACCCCCCTGAAGATATGCGGCATAGTCCGCCCGGGCAACCGCTCCGTATCGTCCATGCTCAGCGGGTCGATAGGCTACACCGTCGCGCTTTCCGAATTCATTTCGGAGACCGCCGCCTCCCGCCCGGTCGTGCGCGATCAGCTCGCCCGGCCCGACTTTGACGTGCTTGCCGGTCTGCCCTTCGCCTCCGCCGCCGATATATCCGACGAGGCGATCACGGCAGNNCAGCCGTGACGGAATACGCCGCCTCGCTCTCCGAGGCCGAAAAAGCCTCGCTTTACAGGGAGCTCGTGATGCGGCCCGACGAGGACACCGTCGAAATGCTGCTCGACCAGTATATGCTCGGCGTCGACCGCGGCGCCGCTCAGCAGAGCATAGCGGCGCAGTTCCCCGAATACGCCGCCATGCTTGACGGCATGGACGACGAAACGCTGTTTTCGTATATACGCGAGGGCATGCGTNNATCGAGGAGGAGTGCCGCTCCGCCGCGGCCCGGCAGCTCGCCTCCTTCTCCGACCCCGAGCTCGCAGCCATGCTCGACGCCGATCTGCCGGACGCCGGGACCTGCGCCGTTATTTACGGCGAATTCATGCCCGACGCCGTTTCGGACTCGACTTACGAGGAAAACCTGCGTCTGCTCGGCTACGCCGATCCCGACAAACCGCTGAGGATAAGCATATACTCCTCCACCTTTGCCGGCAAGGACGGGGTCACGGACGTGATAGCCCGCTACAACGACGCGGCGGACGAAGATCAGAAGCTGGATTACACCGATTACGT
>DBWE01000149.1:8386-10562 GCA_002308315.1 Clostridiales bacterium UBA1246
CAGCATCATGATCGGCATCATCACCTATATCTCCGTGCTGGAGCGCACCAAGGAAATAGGCATACTGCGCAGCATAGGCGCGTCCAGGCGCGACATTGCCCGCGTATTCAACGCGGAAACGCTCATCGTGGGTCTGGCCGCGGGCCTGATGGGCATACTCGTCACCGTGCTGCTGAACATACCCATCACCCTGCTCGTAAGGCGTCTTACCGGGATACCGTACCTCACCTCCCTGCTGCCCGCGTTCTCCGGCGCGGTGCTGGTGGCGATCAGCATGCTGCTGACGCTCGTGGCGGGACTCATACCCTCCCGCATCGCCTCCGGCAAGGATCCCGTCGTCGCCCTGCGCAGCGAATGACCCGATTTATAACAATCCTCCCAAATATCCGGCGCTTAGGCGCGAATGTTTGGGAGGATTTTTGCAGGAAAAACCGTTGCGCATTGCATTTACGTAAGTTATAATTAGTGGTATGCTGAGATATGGTATGTTTCAAATCGTTCGTGTATAAAAAAAACAGGAGGTAAAACAGCATGATCGTATCCAGGAAAAAGCCTGTCGAAGAGCTGCTTGCCATGCTGGACGGCGCGAAAAAGATAGCCCTGGTCGGCTGTAAAAGCTGCGCCGCCGCATGCGCAGTCGGCGGAGAAAAGGAATGCAACGAAATGAAGGCCCTGCTTGAAGAGAAGGGCTACGAGGTAGTGGGCATCGCTCTTCCCGACGAGTCCTGCCAGAAGATGCTCGTCAAGAAAGAGGTCAAGGCCTTCCGCGACGCGGAGCCCGACGCCTACGTATCCCTCGCCTGCGGCAACGGCTGCCAGACCGTGGCGCAGAACGTCAGCGCCCCCGTCTATCCCGCGAACAACACCGTGTTCATGGGACAGACCGAGCGCGTGGGTATCTTCAACGAGATGTGCCGCATGTGCGGCGACTGCGTGCTGGGCGAGACCGGCGCCATCTGCCCCGTCACCAAGTGCGCCAAGTCTCTCGTCAACGGCCCCTGCGGCGGGCAGAAAAACGGCAAGTGCGAGGTCAACCCCGACAACGACTGTGCCTGGATACTCATATACAATAAACTCAACGAGCTGGGACAGCTTGACAAGATCTGCTCCGTCAAGCCCGACAAGGGCTACGCCGAGCACAGCTGGCCCCGCAGCGTAAATACAAAGGAGGCAAAATAATGAGCTTACTGCAGCAAGCGCTTGAAAGCGGAAAATTCGGCGTTACCGCCGAAATGGCGCCTCCCAAGGGATACGATTTCACCGAGCAGATCGAAGTTGCCCAGCTGCTCAAGGGCAAGATCCACGGCGTGAACGTGACCGATATGCAGTCCGCCTGCCTCAAGGCGTCCTCCATCGGTCTGTGCATCAAGCTCAAGCAGGCCGGTCTTGAGCCCATAATCCAGATGACCGGACGCGACAGGAGCCGCATGGCGATAATGGGCGATTTCCTTTCCGCTGCCGCCTTCGGCATCGACACCATGCTTGCCCTCACCGGCGACCATACCACCGTCGGCGACTGCAAGGACTCCAAGCCCGTATTCGACCTGGACTCCGTGGGCATCCTGAAAATGCTCAGCGAGATGGAGCGCACCGGTCTTGACTGCGGCGGCAACGAGCTGTCCACCGTGCCCACCTTCTACAAGGGCGCTTCCGTCACCCCGGTCTACGATCCCATCTTCCTTCAGATCAACAAGCTGCGCAAAAAGGTAGAGGCCGGCGCAATGTACGTTCAGACTCAGGGCCTGTTCAGCATCGACGCTCTCAGACGCTTCATGGAGGAAGTGGACAAGGCCGGCATAAAGGTGCATGTCATGGCCGGCATCATCCCCCTCAAGACCGCGGGCATGGCCAAATACATGAACGAGAGCGTGCCCGGCATCGACGTGCCCGAGCACATGATCCAGCGTCTGGCCGACGCTGCCGCCGAGGGCAAGGAAAAGGGCGTCAAGGGTCTGCCCGCCAAGGCCGGCATAGAAATGGCCGCCGAGCTCGTAGCTCAGATCAAGGATGAAAAGCTCTGCGACGGCGTACATATCATGGCCATCGGCGCCGAGAAGAACGTACCCGTCATCCTCGAAAAAGCCGGCGTGGATATCAACGCCTGATAATAAAAAGGAGAAAGTCAGCATATGAAAATCACAGTTATCGGCGCGGGCCCCGGAGGATATGAGGCCGC
>DBWE01000149.1:10594-15595 GCA_002308315.1 Clostridiales bacterium UBA1246
GTCGGCGGCACCTGCCTCAACAGAGGCTGCATCCCCACCAAGGCTTTCCTCGCCTCTTACGACGCTTATGAGGCCGTAAAGGACGCCCCCGATTTCGGCATCACCGGAATAGGCGAGATCGGCGTGGACTATCCCGCCGTCCTCGAGCGCAAGAACAAGATCACCGGCGATCTCGTAAAGGGCATACAGTTCCTCTGCAAGAAGGCCGGAGTTGACGTCAAGGAAGGCTTCGGCTCTCTGGTGGACGCCAACACCGTCAAGGTCACCGCCTCCGACGGCAGTGAAGAGACCTTCAAGACCGATTACGTCATTCTGGCCACCGGCTCGGTGCCCATCGCTCCGGGCGTGTTCAAATACAACGGCCGCAACGTCATCACCTCCGACGAGGTCCTTTCCCTGACCGAGATCCCCGAGTCCCTCATCCTTGTGGGCGGCGGCGTCATCGGCTGCGAGATAGGCCAGTTCCTCAACCGCATGGGCACCAAGGTCACCGTCGTCGAGGCCCTGCCCCGCATCATGGCGACCATGGACGAGGACGTCAGCAAGGCCCTCGGCCGTCAGTTCAAGAAGGAGCACATCACCGTTATCGCCGGCGACGGCGTTGCTTCCGTCGATCCGCAGGACGATATAGTCAACATGACTCTTGCCAGCGGCAAGACCCTCAGCGCCAAGACCGTTCTCGTGGCCGTGGGCCGCGCTCCCTACGTGCAGGGGCTCAACCTTGAGGCCGCCGGAGTGGAGATGGGCGAAAGAGGCCGCGTCGCGGTAAACGAATATCTCCAGACCAGCGCGAAGAATATCTACGCCATCGGAGATATCATCGCCTCCGCTCAGCTGGCCCACGTTGCCAGCAAGGAAGGCTTCGTCGCCGTCGACAACATCTTCGGCGCCAACAAGCCCATAAGCTATCACGCCGTTCCCGGCTGCGTTTTCACCAATCCCCAGCTCGCCTCCGTCGGCACGCTCGAATTCCAGCTGCAGAAGGACGGCAAGGAGCTCGGCAAGGATTACAAGGTCGGCTCCTTTGAGTTCAAGGCTCTGGGCAAGGCCCGCGCTTCCGGACATCTGACCGGCTTTGTCAAGGTCATCGTGGACATGAACGACGTGCTCATCGGCGCCGAGATAGTAGGCGCGGGCGCTTCCGACATGCTGCAGGTGCTCACCACCGCCATCCAGCTGCGTCTCACCGCCGAGCAGGTCGCGGAGAGCATTTTCCCGCATCCCACCATGTGCGAAGCCATACTCGAGGCTATTCACGATATTCACGGCCTTTCCGTAAACAAGGGCTGATCAATCAACGAAAAGGAGAACTGAAATGAACCATCCTTCCGATCTTAAGTACACCGCAGAGCACGTATGGGTAAAGGCCGAAGGCTCCACCGCCAAGCTCGGCATCACCGATTACGCTCAGGATCAGTTGGGCGACATCCTCTATGTGGATCTGCCCGACGTCGACAGAGAATTCGCCGCCGGCGACATTTTCACCGAAGTAGAGTCCGCCAAGACCACCTCCGAGGTCCCCTGCCCCGTCAGCGGCAAGGTCACGGCCGTCAACGAGGATCTTGACGATTCCCCCGAGGCCATCAACGACGACGCGTACGCCGCATGGATCATCGAGATAGAGCTGTCCGATCCCTCCGAGCTGGACGCTCTCATTTCCGCCTCCGAGTACGAGGCCGGTCTGGAAGACTGATAAGGGACGTTCAAAAACGAACCGCGGGGCTGCTTGAAAGCAGCCCCGCGCTTTTTTCTTATTTCCCGTCGGACCGTCAGCCGGGCGCCGGCGGTCCGGACCAGCTTCATGCGGCGCCTCACGGCTGGTTTTTTTCTCTTCAGAAAGGCGATGAATTCCTTTTCCCAGGCGGTATATACCTCTCCCCGCCGCAGGGCGAGATAGATATTGCGTCTGAGCGGAGTTTTGTCGAGCTCAAAGCAGAGAAGCTCCCCGCTGCTCTCCGCCGCGCGCGCCGAAAGCACGGCTATGCCCGCTCCCTCGGCCACCATGTGCTTTATCGCCTCGGGGTCCTCCACTCTTGCCACGATATTCAGCTTTTCCGCGGGATAACCGGAATTATCCAGATAATCGAGCACGGTCCTGTCCGTACCGGAGCCCTCCTCGCGGGCTATTATCGGCCTGTCAAGAAGCTCTCTGCCCGTGTGCTCCTTTTTTTTCAGCTGCCTGAATTCGGGACTGTTCTGCGTTATCACCACCAGCCTGTCCTCGGCAAGCGGGAAATAGTCCGTATCCTCCGTATCGAGCATGGCGCCTACAAAGCCGATCCGTATTTCTCCGGCCTTGAGCATCGCGTGTATCTGCTCGGTGTTGCCCAGCCTCAGCTGACAGCGGTATCCCGGATGTATCCTGAGAAACTCCGCGGTATACTCGGGCAGCAGATATCTGCCCGGCACCGATGAGGCTCCGAGCATCAGCGTTCTGTCCGATCTGACGAACATATGCGACAGCTTGGAGCAGTCGTCGGCTATTCTTTTCGCCGCCGGATACATGCGCTCCCCGTCCTCGGTCAGCACCGCCCTGCGGCTGCCGCGCACGAACAGCCTCACGCCGAGGCTCTGCTCCAGCGCCCCGATATGCGCGCTGACCGTGGACTGGTTCAAAAACAGCTCCTCGGCGGCCTTTGAAAAGCTTTCCCGCTCGGCCACCGCCAGGAAAACCTCGATCTGTCTTAACGTTATATCTCCCATTTCGGCAAAGCTCCTCATTTCGATCCGCGCGCGATCTCGTCGACTGCCTTCAGCGCGGAGTCTATATCATCCTCCGTATTGAAAAAGCCCGTCGAAAAGCGCACCGTCCCCTCCGGAAAAGTACCGAGAGTCTTATGGGCCGACGGCGCGCAGTGCAGTCCGCAGCGGGTCATGATCCCGTATTTTTCCGCGAGTATGCCCGCGCATTCGGCATTGTCCCGCTCCGTGAAATCCACCGATATCACTCCGACTCGCTTTTTGATATCTCTCGGCCCGGCAAGGCGGACTCCTTTTATCGTATCGAGTCCGTCAAGAAAGCGGGCTGTAAGACGAACGTCGTGCCCGCGTATGGCGTCCGTTCCCGTTCGCTCGATAAAGCCGAGCGCGGCTTCAAGGCCGTATATGCCCGGCAGGTTCGCCGTACCGGACTCAAAGCGGTCCGGCATATAATCGGGCTGCTCCTCGCTGTCCGACGCGCTGCCCGTGCCCCCGACGATCAGGGGATCGAGCTGCCGCGCCAGATCCGGCCTCAGCAGCAGCGCGCCTATCCCCGACGGTCCCATAAGTCCCTTATGTCCCGGCGCGGAAAGCGCTCCGAGCTTCGCGGCCTCAAAATCCACCCGGATATGCCCCGCGGTCTGCGCGGCGTCGAGAGCGAAAAAGACTCCCTTTTCGGCGCACACGCGGCCGACGGCCTCTATATCCTGTATCCCGCCGCCGACGTTCGAGGCGTGGGTCATGATCACCAGCCTCGTATCCGGTCTTATCATTGCTGCGACGTCGTCCGCGTCGATCAAACCCTCGGCGTCGCAGGGCACGCGGTCAAAGCTCACTCCCCTGCCGCGGAGCTGCGTCAGCGGTCTCATCACCGCGTTGTGCTCCACGGAGGAAACGAGACAGTGATCCCCCGGCTTCAGCAGCCCCTTTATTATCATGTTCAGGCCCGCGGTATTGCCCGGCGTTATGACGGCGCTGCGGGGATACGGGAAATCCATGATCCTGCACAGGCGCTCTCTCAGCTCGTACGTCACCATTCCCGCCTCCTGCGCCGCGGGATAGACCGAGCGGTTTATCGAAGCGCCTACGTTCAGAGTAAACTCCCTCATCCGCTCCGCCACTTCCGGCGGCTTGGGAAATGAGGTCGCTGCGTTGTCAAGATATACGGTATTCATCATCGCGTTCCTTTCTTTCTGACATTTTACACGTTTTAAAGTCAAAAAGCAAGGAACTATCGTTTTTATCAATAGTTTCCCCTGCTGTATGTGTAAAATGAATTGTCTTTCCACAATAAAAAGTTATAATTATATTTATCATCTCAACTTAAAAAGGAGATAATGCAATGACGAAAAAAATCAACTGGTTGGTACTCGTGACCGGTCTGCTGGTGGGCGCGGCGGCGCTGCTGCTCACTGCCTTCGGCAATCCGGCCAACATGGGCTTCTGCATCGCCTGCTTCCTGCGCGACATAGCCGGATCGGTCAAGCTTCATTCGGCGCCGGTGGTCCAGTACATGCGTCCCGAGATAATCGGCCTCGTTCTGGGCTCCGCGATCATGGCGATCGCAACGGGCGAATTCAAGGCCCGCGCCGGCTCCTCTCCCGCCACCCGCTTCATCCTCGGCGCGTTCGTGATGATAGGCGCCCTCGTATTCCTGGGCTGCCCGCTGCGCATGGTGATACGCATGGGCGGAGGCGATCTCAACGCTTTCGTCGGCTTCGCCGGATTTTTCCTCGGAATACTCATAGGCATTTTCTTCCTCAAGCGCGGCTTTTCTCTCAAGCGCAGCTATGAGGTCGCCCGCTCCGAAGCCGCGGCCCTGCCCGGCATAATGGTCGGCCTGCTGGTGCTGTTCATCGCCGTCCCCGCTATATTCGTCTTTTCCGAAAGCGGCCCGGGCTCCAAGCACGCTCCGCTGCTTCTCTCCCTCTGCGTCGCTCTCGTTGTGGGCGCGCTCGCACAGAAGTCCCGCATGTGCATGGTCGGCGGCCTGCGCGACGCCGTCATGTTCCGTGATTTCAACCTTCTGTCCGGCTTCGCGGTACTTTTCGTGACCGTGCTTGTCGGCAATCTGATCCTCGGCAAGTTCTCCGGCTTCTCCAGCTATCTGCAGCCCATCGCCCACGCGAGCCAGCTCTGGAACCTTCTCGGCATGGTGATGGTCGGCTGGGGCAGCGTACTGCTCGGCGGCTGCCCGCTGCGTCAGCTCATCCTTGCCGGCGAGGGCAGCGGCGACTCCGCCGTGACCGTGCTCGGCATGATCGTCGGCGCCGCGTTCGCCCACAACTTCGGCCTGGCCTC
>DBWE01000149.1:15621-17186 GCA_002308315.1 Clostridiales bacterium UBA1246
GCCGAGGGCGTGTACTCCGCCGGAGGCGTCGGCCCCCACGGCAAGGTCGCCGTAATAGTCGGCTTCGCGGTATTTCTCATAATATCCGTCGTAAACATTCACCGTACCAAGGAGGTAAAGTAAAATGCTTGACGCAAGAGGACTCAGCTGCCCGATGCCCGTGGTAATGGTGCAGAAGGCCGTAAAGAAAGACTCTCCCGCCGTGCTCGAGGTACTGCTCGACGCGGAATGCTCCGTTGAAAACGTGACCCGCTACGCCCGCAATCAGGGCTATACCGTCACCGCCGAAAAGGACGGCGCGGACACGAAGCTCACACTCAGCAAATAAGGCAATGTCAAGCTACGTCGCCACTTTTTACACGCACCTCGGCGCGCTTATAACCAACCGCAATCTCGGCACGGCGGGGCTCAAGCCCCGCATGACGCCCGTACCGCGCAAGCTCAGTTCTTCCTGCGGCACCTGCGTCCGCTANNGAGGCCGACGTTCCGCGCTTCGATCTTATGGACGACGACCTCGAGGCCGTATATGCCGTGACCGACGGCGGCGATTTCCGCCGGATCGAGCAGGAGTGAAGACCGGTCATTCTATCCATGGGAGGAGTCAACATGGGCGAAAGCGATATCAAACTGACAAAGCTTGCAAACTGCGCAGGCTGCGGAGCCAAGGTGGGCGCCGGAGTATTGGCAAAGCTCCTTGAAGGCCTCGAGGTACACAGAGACCCGGACCTGCTCGTGGGCTTTGACAAAAGCGACGACGCGTCCGTATACAGGATCAGCGACGAGCTGGCGCTGGTACAGACCGTGGATTTCTTTCCGCCCATCGCGGACGACCCCTATACCTTCGGTCAGATTGCCGCGGCCAACGCTCTCTCGGACGTATACGCAATGGGCGGGGAGCCCCGCCTGTGCCTGAACATCATGGCCGTGCCCAAAAGCATGCCGGACGAGGCGGTGCATCAGCTGCTCCGCGGAGGCTACGAAAAGGTCTATGAGGCGGGCGCGCTCATAACCGGCGGTCACAGCATACTCGACGAGGAGCCCAAATACGGCCTTGCCGTGACCGGCTTCGTGCATCCCGACAGGGTGCTGACAAACAGCGGTGCCCGGGAGGGCGACGTGCTCATGCTTACCAAGCCCCTGGGCATAGGCATACTCACCACGGCGGCAAAGGCCGATATGTGCGGCAGCGAGACCATGGAGCGCGCCGTTGAGCTGATGACGACGCTCAACAAAGCCGCCCGGGATATAATGGTCCGCTTCCGCGTGCATGCCTGCACCGACGTAACGGGCTTCGGTCTGCTGGGGCACATGAGCGAAATGGCTCAGGGCTCGGACGTTGGCATAGAGCTGGACGTCGGCGCGATAGATCTCATACCCGAGTCGCTGGAGCTGGCGCGCATGGGCATACTGCCCGAGGGCATGTACCGCAACCGCAAATTCGCCGAGCCCTTCGTGGAGCCCGGGGAGACGGAGCTTGCGGTACAGGACATGCTTTACGATCCTCAGACCTCCGGCGGACTGCTTTTTGCCGTCGCCGCGGAGGACGCCGACGCCTGCTTCGAGGC
>DBWE01000149.1:17269-19323 GCA_002308315.1 Clostridiales bacterium UBA1246
AAGCAAGTAGTTTGAGGCATTTTCCGCTTTTTCGATCGAAGGCAGGCAGTCGCCTGTCGAGGGCGAAAGAGCGGAAAACGACCAAAGGACGACGCTTCAAGCGCATTAAGATCAATGCCGCCCGGCTGCTCACGCTCAGCGCGTGCACATGCCGCGGCGCGGTCCTTTCGGCGATAAGGTCCGAAGGACTTTGTCGACAAGCTCAAATATCCGGACGGCGCGTTTTCGCGCCGTCCGGATATTTTAAATCACGGGAATTCGTCAGTTGTTTTCCCCGGAAGTTATGTGGATACTGTCTTCCCCGCTCTGATTGGCGATGGTGACGGTCTGGAAGGGAATGGTGATCCCCGCCCGGTCAAAAGCCTGCTTCAGCATCACCCGGGCGTCGCTGCCCGCCGTGTGATACTGCAGAGCGTCCTTTATCGGGAGGTAACCCTTCAGGGAGATGCCGCTTGCCCCGAAGCCTGTGACCAGCACTCTGGGATCGCCGTTCCATGCATAGAGCGGGTGGGAGATCAGCGTTTCCCGCATCACTTGCTGGGCAAGGATCAGATCCGTATCATAGGCCACGTCCACTTCAATGGGAATGAGAGTAGGCTCATTGTCGAGAAAGTTCACGTTTTCCACGATGGCGGAGCCCATGAGGGAATTGGGGATGATCTGCCTTGTTCCCGCCGCGGTGCGGATGACGGTGTGGCGCAGGGTGATATCCTCTACAAAGCCCGCCACGTTTTCCGCGTCGATACGCACCATGTCCCCCACGTCAAAAGGCTTGAAAATGCTGAGGAAGAACCCGCTTACGAGATTGCCGAAGCTCTCCTGGGCTGCAAAGCCCACCACCACCGCGAGAATGCCCGAGCCGGCAAGGACCGTGGTGAGGGTCCGGTTGAGGCTGGGGATCTGATTGACGGCGGTGATGATGCCGAGGATGTAGATGATGGAAACGAGCAGCTTTCCCAGCATCTTTTGGCTCACCTTGCTGGTGACCTTCTTTTCCCGCCGGTCGATGCGCTCTCCCAGCTTGATGAGCAGCCGCTTCAGCAGCCTGGCCGCCGCAGCGGTGACGGCCAGGATGACAATTACACAGAGAACGTTTCTCAGGGAAGGATGTGCATCAAAAAAAGGCGTCATTCCTTTTCTCCTCGCTTTCCGAACGCAATGTCGATTTAAAAAAACATGTCCTCGGGACGTGGTATACGGCCTCGCCGCCGGTTGCCGCTCTGCGGCGAGGCGGTCGTGCCGACCTGTCGGCAAAGTCTTGCGTACTTTGCCGACAAGCTCATATCCGGACGGCGCGGAAAGCTCCGTCCGGAATATATTTACAGTTCGCTTTTCATCAGCTCCGTAATGTCCCCGGCCATGACGCGCTGCTCCTCGCTCACCGCGAGGGCGGCGGCAAGGGCCCCGATATCCGACGCGTCGAAGCGGCGGCCGGGCAGGCTCTTCGACAGGCTCAGGATATACCCGGCGTCGTTTGCGTCGGAATACAGCTCCGCGGAAGTTATCCCTCCCTCGGACACGTTGAGGCGCAGGTCGAAATCCCCCCAGGCAAAACGGCGGCTGATCCTTATGTCAAAGACGCCGACGGTGCCGTACAGCCACTCGTCCGAAGCGAAAAACGCCCTCAGCTCTTCAAGCTCCTCCGGCGGCGGCAGCCCGCGCTCGGAGCTTTTGAGAGCGTACGTATCTTCAAAAGCGGCGATGAGGGCTCCGCTCAGCTCTTCCGCGGTAAGTCCCGGGCGGTACTGCGAAAGGTTGCATACCCTCGAGCGCACCGAGTCCACGCCCTTGGAGCGCAGCTTTTCCCTGTCCACGTTCAGATACGTTTCGAGGGCGCCGACGTCCACGTCTATCATCAGCGTTCCGTGGTGATACCTGCGTCCCGCCGAGGAATGAAAGGCGTTGCCGGAAAATTTCTTCATGTCCACCGTAACGTCGTTGCGGCCCGTTTTCTCGGCGGCGATCCCCAGCGCTGCGCAGGCGCGCACTATCACGGACAGCTGCCTGTCTATGCTGAAATTGCCGTCGTGCGCTATAAAGGTGAAATTAAGGTT
>DBWE01000149.1:19475-27613 GCA_002308315.1 Clostridiales bacterium UBA1246
AAAAGACGCTTTTCCGCCGCCAAATTGTCATAGGGAACGGTTCCTCCGCCCCTTACCACCGACAGTTTTTTTATCATATCGTTCTTCCTTATCCCGTGATCGGATCCCCGCACACTTTGCGGACCCGTCGAATACTATGTTGCGGGAGGCGATCAGATTGAAAAAGCTCAGCTTCAGCATATACGGCAGCGACGCTCGGCAGAGGAACCTGGCTGCCCTGCTTGAAAAGGACGGACACATCCTTACGGAGAGCGGCGAGGTATGTATTCTGCCCATCCCGTCTCCGGCCCTTCCTCCGAGCGATGAAAACCACCGCGTGATCATCGGCGGAAAGCTGAGCGGAGAGTTTATCGACCGGTGCCGTCAAAGAGGCGCGGCGGTCGGCGACGTCACCGTGCGGGAGGATTTTGCCGCGGCAAACGCCGCCATATGCGCCGAGGGCGCGGTAATGCTCGCCATGGAAAACACGCTGCGCACCGTCGCCGGAGCCGAGGTGCTGGTAATAGGCTACGGACGCATAGGCCGGCTGCTCTGCGCCAGGCTGAGAGCGTTGGGCGCCCGCGTGACCGCGGCGGCGAGAAAAGCCTCCGACCGCGCGTGGATACGCGCCGAGGGCCATCTCTGCGCCGACACGGCGGAGCTTCCCGAAGCCGTAAAGGGCAAGAGCATAGTCTTCAATACCGTCCCGGCGCGTCTGACCGACGCGTGCGTGTTTGAGCCGGGCTGTCTTTTCATGGAACTGGCCACCCTGCCTCCCGGGGACGGAACGGACGCCGCCTCCCATCCCGGGCTTCGCCTGTGCGACGGCCGGGGCCTGCCGGCCAGGACCGCGCCCGTCTCCGCGGCGGAAGCCCTGAAGGACACGGTCTACAATATCCTCCGGGAGGAAAAAATGATCTGAAAGAGGTTAATATCTCAATGACACGTCTCGGATTTGCCATGTGCGGATCGTTCTGCAGCTTTGACCGCATAATCGACGAGCTTGAAAAGCTGGCGGAAGCTTACGACATTATGCCCATTATGTCCCCCGCGGCTTACCTGACCGATACGCGCTTCGGTCTGGCGTCTTCCTTTGTCCGCGAGGTGGAGCGCATTTGCGCCAAGCGCGTTATCACCGCGCTCGAGGACGCGGAGCCCATAGGGCCCAAAAAGCTCCTTGACGTTCTCGCCGTAGCTCCCTGCACCGGCTGCACTCTCGCCCGGCTCGCCCGCGGCATGACGGATACCTGCGTCGCCATGGCATGCAAGGCTCACCTCCGCAACGGCTGCCCCGTGGTGATCGCGCCGGCCACCAACGACGGGTTATCGGCCAGCGCCGAAAACATCGGCAGACTGCTGGACAGGAAAAACGTATATTTCGTGCCCTTCGGGCAGGATGACCCTCAGGGCAAGCCCTCCTCGCTCGTCGCCGATTTTTCTCTCATCGGCCCGGCCGTCGAGGC
Source organism: Clostridiales bacterium UBA1246 (assembly GCA_002308315.1). GTDB lineage: Bacteria > Bacillota > Clostridia > Oscillospirales > Oscillospiraceae > UBA1246. Next base: position 20,918 of record DBWE01000149.1, read on the forward strand.
CGCCCTTCTCGGGCGTCAGCTCCAGCCGCTGCTGCTTTCGAATTGTCCTTAAAGCTCTTCCGCAGTCTGATTTCGGCAAAGTCCAACGGACTTTGCCGAATTTCGTTCATCCCGTGATGCTTTTTATCGCTTCCGGTATATATTCTACGGTATCGGAGGACAGCATGCTTATTTCTCCCTTCTCCCGCTCCGCGAGGCGCGAAGCGTACCCGGCTATATACGCCCCGCAGGCAGCCGTCAGCGCCCCGTATCCGCACCGGCCGAAAAGCCCGGTCAGAATTCCCGCAAGCACGTCTCCGCTGCCCGCCGTGGCCATGCCCGGACAGCCGCTGTTTACGATGTAGCCGTTCTCCCCGTCGGTCACGACCGTGGCGGGGCCCTTCAGCAGCACCACCGAGCCGGTATCCCGCGCGTACTCCTCCGCGGTGCGGACGGGGTCGGCGAGTATTTCCTTCGGGCTCAGTCCGCTCAGACGGCTGAATTCCTTAAGATGCGGCGTGAGCACCGTGCGCCGGCCCTTCAAAATGCCGCGGTCCGTTTCGGCGAGGGTATTGAGCCCGTCGGCGTCTATTATCACGGGGCATTCGCTTTCGGCGAGTATGCGCTCAAGCAGACGGGCGTTGTCCCGGCCTCTGCCCCAGCCCATGCCGACCGATACCGCCGCCATGCGCTTTACGACCGCCTCGATCTCGCCGGGCACGTATATCATATGTCCGTCCTCGTCGCTTACCGGCGCGAGCGTGCTTTCGAGGATGTACGGTCCCACCGCCGTCACGAGCGAGCGGGGCACCGCGAGCTTCGCCACGCCGCAGCCCGCCCGGAGAGCAGCGCGGCTCTGTCCGGCCAGCCGGGAGAGAGCGGCGTTCGCGCTCATGCCCGCCAGCTTTGCCGCTCCGAGATATTCCGTGCTGCCGCCGATCACGGCGACGTATCCGAAATCGCTCTTGCTGCAGTAATGAGGGCGCTTTTTCATCAGCGGCGAAAAATCCTCCGCTTCAAGCAGGAAATACGGCCTGCCGACAAGCTCTATGCCTATGTCGGCGTTTACGGCGCGGCCTATCACGTCGCCCGCCATATTGAGAAAATGCCCGGTCTTGAACTCGCCTATCGAAACGGTGAGATCCGATCTGACGCAGAGCTCGGCCATGCCTCCGTCGCCCTCAAGCCCGCTGTTGATATCCGCGCTCACGACGTACGCTCCGCTTTGATTTATCCTTTCTATCATCAGCGCGGCCAGGCCCTCCGGCCGCCCGCGAAAGCCCGTTCCGAAAATGCAGTCGGCAATATTGTCCCGGCCTTCGAAGCGGGTCAGCTCCGAGCACCGCTCCCACTCGACGCCCGCTTCCGTACAGCGTTCGAACCAGTAGGCGCCGTCCTCGCTTTTTTTCTCCGACAGCAGGTAGAGCTTTACGTCTTTCCCGGCCTGCTTCAGCAGCAGTGCCAGAACGTATCCGTCTCCGGCGTTGTTTCCGGAGCCGCACACCACCGCGGTCGTGCCGTTCCAGGGGCAGGCGGAAAAGATCGCGCTGCCGGCCCGGTACATCAGCTCCCGCCCTCCGACGAGGTTTTTTATCGTATGCGCGTCGCTTTCGCGCATGAGTTTAACGGATACTGCCTTTTTCATTCTTTTGTGACCTGCCTCGAGAAACCTCCGCGGTATTCCGTCCCGCTCTGGAGCGCGTACGCGCATACCATGTATTTGCTCCCCGCGGGGGCGCTTTTATCCCTCAGCTCCGTCATTGCCGCGCCTTTTGTGCGGGCAAGCTCGGAATAGCCGTTTTCATCGGGAGCGCAGCGGTAAATTATGTAGCCGTAGGCTCCCTTCTGCTTATCCCAGCTGAGCACGCCGTCGTTCATCTCGGCTCCCGTGACGGTGCCGGGAGAATTGACGTAGCGGTAGTCCAGATCCACCTGAGAGCTTATACCGGCCGCTCTGCCGCTTCCGGAGTACTGCCAGTACTCAAAGCTGCCCTCATAGCGGGTCTGTCCCGTCCAGTTGGCGAGCCACGCTCCGTAGCCGTCGGCTTCAAGCTCTTCGCCGATGTCTCTGAGCATGTCCACCCCGGCGTAGACCATCGCGGTATAGCCCTCCTGCTCCACGCGGCGGCAGAAGGCCGTGCATACGCGCGCATATTCCTCTCCGCTCAGACCCGCGTCATACAGCCGGCCGATATATCCTCCGCCGTCGCCGTACATAAGCTCGTAATCGATGAACACCGGCAGAGTGAGGTCGCGGCCGTCCAGCAGCTCCAGCACGAACTCGGCCTCTTCCACGGCCTCGGCCTCGCTGACGGCCTGGGAGAAGAAATACACGCCCGTGTCCATACCCGCGTCAAGAGCGCCGGTGATGTTTTCCTCGAAGCTTTCGTCGGCGAGTATCTTCCCCTCGGCGCCGTAGCCTCTGAAGCCTGCGCGTATCACGGCAAAGTCCGCTCCGCCCTTTACGAGCCCCGGCCAGTCGATCTCTCCCTGATATCGCGACACGTCCACGCCGGACGCCACGGTCACGGCGTCTTTGCTCCATTTGGCGTATACGGTGGAATTCTCCCAGACCGGCGAAGAGAAATCATAGGGCCGGGTAAGACCGCTGTCCTCATACCAGCCTACGAAGCTGTGCTCCGTCCTCACCGGCTTTTCGGGCTCGGCCGCCGGAGTGCCTATATCCGTTTCACAGGGCTCCGTGAGGCTCCCTCCCCAGGAGTCGAAGCTCAGCTTAACTCTCTGAGTCCACGCCGCGTAAACCGCGGTGTCCTCCGATACGGGCCGTCCGAAATCAAACGGCTCGGTCAGATCGGCGTCGGCAAACCAGCCCGAAAAGCGGTATCCCTCCCGCTCCGGATCCTCCGGGACGGGTACGAGGTCTCCGTATTTCAGAGCATGAAGGCTTATATTATCGGAGTATCCGAGCTCGAACAGCACCTCGACGGGCGGGAGTATGTTCCCGCCCTCCACGGTGTAAAGCGGCGACACGTAGGGTCCGTGCCGCAGCTTCAGCTCCGTGCCGAGGACGGCCGCGCCGTCCGACACGACCATGGCCGCGGCTTTGACGGGCCCGTTCACGCTCAGGGCGCCGTCGCCGAAAACGTAAAGCCTTCCCCCGGCTCTGACCGTTTTCGCCGAGGCGGGGCCGTCAAGAAGGATATTAAGGTCTCCCTGCGCGTATATCTCTCCCACGTCTCCGCCGAGGCGGAGAATATTGCCTTCCGTCTGCACCTGCACGCCGTCTATGAACACCCGGCTGCCCGTCGGGAGATATCCCTCATAGGCAAGAAATCCGACTGCGGCGGCGATGATGAGCGCGGCGGCAATTATTATTTTTATGCTTTTTTTCATTATCTCCCGTTTTTATCCGGCGTTGATCAGCACCGTCCTCGTTTCGCTGTCGTAATCCACCCCGAAGTCCAGCGCTTCGCCGAGATCGCGAAGCTTGAAGAAATTGTTCCCGCCGAGATTGTATGCCGTGAGCTCCGCGTCCCGGCCGTCCACCTTTACCGGCTGATCGCTCCTGACCGCCGTGGAGGACCTGTCCTCGCCGATGACGAGCTCGCTCCCGTCGGGCTCGTAGCTGCCGCCCTTCTGCAGGGATATGACCCGGCTCGCGCTGTCATAGTCCACGGAAAATCCCGCGCCGCTGTCCATGAGCAGACGGGCGATATCCCTGAGCTTGAAATAATTGCTGCCGTTTATGTTGTATACCTCCGCGCTGACCTCTCTGCCGTCCAGCATTATTGTCTGATTGCTCGGCATAACGCTCAGCGGCTCGTCGGCCGCGGCGGGCTCGGTATCGGGCGCAGTCTCCCGTCCCTGCTCCAGCGCGGCCAGCAGTCTGTCCGCAATCAGCCTGTGGCCGTCGGCGTCGGGATGGGGGTCGAAGCTGAACTGCGTGGGGTCCGTGACGAATATCCGCACGTTCGTGGTCACGTCGGCAACGTCCGCCCAAACGTATTCATCCTTCAGGGCGCTGTTTGCGACCGTATCTCCGAGGCGGGCGATATATCCGTCCACGAAGCTGCTGATCCTGATATCGGCAAGCCCGACTTTAAGATCCAGCATGCTGTAAGGATTGTAAAATCCCGTCACGGCTATTTCGGCGTCGGGGTTGAGCTCGCGTATGCGGGAAATGATCCTGTCCCAGTTCTCTTCAAACGTCGCGCAGCCGTTTTCAAAGGTCTCCACGCCCTCATCGGAGCTGAGATCGTTGTACATGTCCTCCAGCACCGCGGTAATGTCGCCGAGGCCGGTGCCGCCGTACATACCGTAGCTGATGGTCATGAAGCTGTTCATGATGATGCCCATGGCGGGCACGAGTATGTCGTTGGAGCCTATCGAGATCGTTATCAGCTCCGCGCCGCTCACCGCGTCGGCATACTCGTCGGTATTCAGCTTGTCGAGCAGCTGGGCGCTCATCATACCGCTGACGGAAAGGTTATTCAGGCTCAAACCCTTCTCTTTCGCGATAATGGACGCGTAAGCCCCCTCGGGATCGGTATTGTCCCCGAAATACCCGGGCAGACCGTAGCCCGCGCCTATACTGTCGCCGAGAGCGACGTAGCTCCCCGCTGCCTCCGTCTCCGGAGCGGCCGCGGCGCCGACCGTCAGCATGACAAGAGCGGCGGCAAAAGCGATGATCTTTTTTATTATCATAAAATCTCCTCCTGTTCTGATGGGCCGCGGAAGCAAACATTCCGCGGATACCGGTATCATTTTAGCATCCGTCCGCTTTCAAATCAATCTTGCCGAGGGTATTATTTTGCTGTATACTACAATAATCCAGGTACGCGAAAGAAGGCTTCGGCAATGTACAGCGAATGTCACGGCCACATCTTCATGGACGGCCGAAATTATAAGGAAGCAATGGATCTGCACCGGCACGGCGTGGTCAGGCAGGTGATACGCGACCGCCTGCGCGCTCTGGCGGACAACGGGGTGACCTACTACCGCGACGGAGGCGACATACTCGGCGCGTCCGAATACGCCCGCGGGATCGCCGGGGAATACGGCATTGAATTCCGCGCCTGCCTTTTCGCCACGCACAAGCGGGGAAGCTACGGCGGCATCGTGGGCCGCGCCTTCGACGGTCCCGGCGAATTCTACGGGCTCGTCAAAAAGGCGAAGGCGGAAAAGGCCGATTTCATCAAGCTGATGATATCCGGAATAATGGATTTTCAGAGCTTCGGAGGTCTCATGGGAGGCGGCCTCGATCCGGACGAGATACCGGAGCTGATTCGCATAGCCCACGGCGAGGGCTTCCGCGTGATGACCCATACCAACGGCGCCGAAAGGATAAAGGCCGCTCTGGAGGCCGGCGCGGACAGCATTGAGCACGGCTATTTCGGCGACGACGAGTGCATACGCCTTTTTGCGGAAACGGGGGCTCTGTGGGTGCCCACTCTGGCCGCCACAGCCGGCTTTATCGGCCGGAGCGGCTTCGGCGAGGGCGTGGCGCAGGCCAACGTGGACGATCAGAAGGCAAAGCTCGCGAAGGCCGCCGCGGCCGGCGTGCTGATAGCGGCCGGCTCCGACGCCGGCGCCTTCGGCGTGTCCCCCTCGGCCGGGATAATCACCGAACACAGGCTGCTTGCCGAGGCGGGCGTCGGAGAGGATCTGATCGCCCGCGGCGACGCCGCCGTAAGAGAAAGGTTCGTTTATGGCCTCTGAAAACCGATCCGCGCCCGTGCGCTTCATACTGCGCCTGATACAGGGCGCGGCGATAGGCGCGGCGGCGATACTCCCGGGGATAAGCGGCGGCGTGCTCAGCGTGGTCTTCGGCCTTTACCGTCCGCTGATGGCCCTTCTGGCCTCTCCCAAAAAAAATCTGAAAAAATACGCTTCTCTCTTCCTTCCCGTTGCCATAGGCTGGGCAGTGGGNNCCCGCCTTATCAGCGACCTGTTTTCCCGCTCCGAGAACGTGGCGATATGGCTCTTCGTGGGCCTGATCGCCGGCACGCTGCCGGGCATGTTCTCCTCGGGCTCGGAGGGACTCAGGCCCGCCAGACGCACGGTGCTGCTGGCGGTCATGTGCTTTTTCGCCATGTTCGGCCTGCTGCTTTTTACCCGCATAATAGGCGTAAAGGTATCCCATCCGGGGTTTTTCTGGTATCTGATGTGCGGGCTGCTGTGGGGCGTGAGTCTGGTAGTGCCGGGCTTCACGTCGTCGAGCATGCTGATGTCCATGGGCCTGTTCGAGCCTCTGACCGCCGGCATCGGCGCTCTCGATCCNNGGGGTGATACTGCCCATGTTCCTCGGCATCGTTTCCGCCGCCCTTCTGCTGGCCAGGCTGGTGAACCGTCTGTTCGAGCGGCACTATTCCTCCGCCTTTTACGCCATACTCGGCATAGTCTCCGCTTCCACCGCGGCAATAATACCCACCGTGTATTCCTCGCCCGCGGAAATAGGCTTCTGCGGTCTTGCCGCCCTCGCCGGCTTCTCGGCGGCGTATCTCATAGAGAAAAAGCTTGCCAGATAGCCCTGCTTATGGTANNACTGTTTGTCGCCTTACTCGCCGCCTCCCTTCGGAAGCGGCGCCGAAAACGCGGATTTTTTCGCAAAAGTATTGACACTTCCCGCGTTTTCAGGGTAAAATATCCTTTGCTGTTTGTTGACTGCGGCTATGCTTCGCGGCATGGCTGTTGAGTATTTATTTATCAGGAGGTGTATCTGTCAATGTCTACGCTGAGAACATATCAGCCCAAGAA
>DBWE01000149.1:27623-31836 GCA_002308315.1 Clostridiales bacterium UBA1246
GGCTTCCGCAAGAGAATGGCCACCAGGAACGGACGCAAGGTACTGGCAAGACGCAGGGCCAAGGGCCGCGCGGAGCTTACGCTCTGATACCGCGATGAAAGCCGCGCTGTCCCTGAAGAACAATTACGAGTTCCGCAGGCTGTACTCCAAAGGCAGGCATACGGCAACTCCGCTCATCGCGGTATACTGTCTGCGAAACAGGCGGGGTGTGAACCGATGCGGCATTACCGCCGGAACGAAATTCGGCAACGCAGTCTGCCGCAACAGATTTCGCAGGCGCATACGCGAGCTTTACCGGCTGCACCTGCCGGAAATGAACGTCGGCTGGGACATCGTGACGGTAGCCAGATCGAGGGCGAAGGAAGCCTCATACAGGGAGATAGAGGCCGATTTCCTTTCGGCCCTCATATCGCTCGGCGTCATCTCAAAATGAAAAAAGCAGTTCTGTCCGTTATCGTTTTTTACAGAAAGGTGATTTCTCCCTCCCGCCCGCCATGCTGCCGATATATCCCCACCTGCTCCGAATACGCCCTGCTCGCAGTGGAAAAATACGGAGCGCTGAAGGGATCGTGGCTGGCTGTCAGGAGAATATTGCGCTGCCACCCTTTTCATAAGGGCGGCTATGACCCCGTGCCCTGACGGGGATTTTCCGTTATTAAGGAGATAACATGGATCTTATCGCAAAACCGTTTGGCAAGCTGCTGCTCCTGCTTTACAATTTCACGGGGAATTACGGTATCGCCATATTTCTCTTTGCCTTTGTGGTAAAACTGATACTGCTTCCTTTCTCCATGAAAAGCAAAAAGAGCATCATGCGCTCCACCCGGTTCACGCCCTACCTCAAAAAGCTCGAAAAAAAATATGAGGGAAACAAGCAGAAATACCAGGAAGAGGTGGCCAAGCTTTACCGCGAGGAGCACATCAACCCCATGAGCGGCTGCCTTTGGTCGCTGATCCCCTTCCCCATACTGCTCGCTCTCTACAGAGCCATACGCTTCCCCATCACGATCATGATGGGCGTATCCGAGGAAGCGTACGCGACCATACAGAGCCTTCTCGCGACCCTCGGCTATGACGCCTCCGCTCTTACCACCCGCGGCGCCGCCTACGCCCAGCTGTACGAATCCCAGTTCATAAGCGGTCATTTCGATCAGTTTGCGGGCATAAGCGACAAGCTTCAGCAGATCGACTATCATTTTCTCGGTCTCGACCTGGGAGTACAGCCCTCCTGGCGTTTCTGGGAGTTCGGCGCCAACGGGGATCTGTGGCCGCAGATCGGCCTTTTCCTCATCCCCATCATAAGCGCCGTGCTTTCATGGCTGCAGTCCAAGATCAGCACGTCCATGAGCACCGCCGCGCCCGAGGCCGCAGGCACCGGCCGCTCCATGATGCTCATGATGCCGCTCATGTCGCTGTGGATAGGCTTTATCATGCCCGGCGCTCTCGGCCTTTACTGGATCGCTACGAGCGTTTTCTCCATCATCCAGGAGACACTGCTCACCGTTTATTACAACAAGCAGCTCGACGCCGAGGACGAGGAGCGCAACGCCCGCCTCAAGGCGCGCGACGAGGAGATAGAGCGCAAACGCCTCGAGACCGAAAAGGCGCGCGAGGAAGGCAATACCGTCGTCAACCCCAACACCAGCCGCAGAAAGCTGCAGGCCGGAGAGCGTCAGCGTGCCGAGCAGAAGGCCGCCGAATGGCAGGCGACCCATGCTCCGAAGAAAAAGAAGGACGCCGACGACGAGCCCTCCCGTGTGGGGGACCGGCCTTACGCAAGAGGAAGGGCATACGTGCCCGACCGTTTTGACAACATTGACGCCGTTCCCGCCGGCGAAAACGCCGACGGCGCCGCGGAGCTCATCCCCGACGGCGCAGCGGAGACCGAAGACGTCGGGAACGATCAGGAGAATTGAAAATGCTGAAATCTATAGAAGCAGTCGGCAAGACCGAGGACGAGGCCATTGCCTCGGCTCTCGCTCAGCTCGGCAAAAAGCGCGAGGACGTTTCCGTTGAGATCCTTGTCCGCTCCAAATCCGGCTTTCTCGGCCTGGGCAGCACGCCCGCAAAGGTACTGGTAAGCTATGAGTATACGGAAACGGCGGCGGAAAAGGCGGAGCAGTTCCTGAAGGGGCTTTTTGAAAAGCTCGGAAGCGACGCCGTGCCCGAGATAGAGGATCGCGGCGAAGAGGGACTGTACATCAATCTTATCGGCAGCAGCCTCGGAGCCCTCATCGGGAGACGCGGGGAAACGCTGGACGCTATACAGCATATCACCGGCTACGTTATAAACCGCGGCAGCTCCGGGCGCATCCACGTGAGCATAGACGCCGAAAACTACCGTTTCAAACGCGAGGAAGCATTGAAAAATCTCGCTTTCAAGGTGGCCGCGAAGGTGGAAAAATACCACCGCAGCATGACCCTCGAGCCCATGAATTCCTATGAGCGCCACGTTATCCATACCGCGCTTCAGGACCGCGAGGGCATAAGCACCTATTCCACCGGAAGCGAGCCCAACCGCCGCGTGGTGATCGCCTGCAGCAAGGGCAGGCAGTCCCCGTATTCTCCCCGCGGCGAAAGAGACTGAAAAGAGGAGCGTAAACCATGATCCTGAATAAGCTTAAGGAAATGATCGCCGAGCAGTTCGGCATTGATATCGACAACATCAGTGAGAATACCGATATCGTCGCCGATCTCGGCGCGGACTCTCTGGACATCGTGGAAATGATGATGACCCTGGAGGACGAATACGGACTGGTAATCGACGACGAGACCGCAAAGACCCTCAAGACCGTCGGCGACGTCGCCGGATATATCGAAAGCAAGCTCGACTGAGCGAAATGCCTGTCCGCGGCAAAACTGCTCCGGACAGGCATATTCATTTTACTGAAAGAAGGTCGGACCATAATGGCAGATAACGAAAACGTACGTCCCGAAGCGGAAGAAGCCGGCTGCGGCGAGGGCTGCGGAGAAGGCTGCGAGGGCTGCGGCGGAGAAGGCTGCGAGGGCTGCAGCGGCGGCTGCGGAGCAAGCGCGGATATGCGCGTGAAGCCCCACGAGCAGAGCAATATAAAGAAGGTCATCGGCGTGGTCAGCGGCAAGGGCGGCGTGGGCAAATCCCTGGTAAGCTCCCTCTGCGCGGTCATGATGAACCGCCGCGGCTACAAAGCCGCCATCCTCGACGCCGACATGACCGGGCCGTCTATCCCTCTTTCCTTCGGCGTGCATGAAAGAGCCAGGGCAAACTCCCTCGGCTTTTTGCCCAGCGTCACCCCGTCGGGAATAAGCATGATATCCATAAACATGTTCCTCGACGACGAGACCGATCCCGTGGTATGGCGCGGCTCCATCATCTCGAACACGGTCAAGCAGTTCTGGACCGACGTGATATGGGGCGATATCGATTTCATGTTCGTCGACATGCCTCCCGGCACCGGCGACGTACCCATCACCATTTTCCAGTCTCTGCCCCTGGACGGCATCATCATCGTGACCTCGCCGCAGGACCTGGTCTCCATGATAGTGACCAAGGCCGTGAACATGGCGGGACTTATGGGCATACCCGTGCTGGGCATCGTGGAGAACATGTCTTACTTCGTATGCGACAAGTGCGGTGAAAAGCACTATATTTACGGCAAGAGCAATCTTGACGAGCTTGCCGCCGAGCGCGGTATAGACGTTCTCGCCAGGCTGCCCATGCGCGCCGATATCGCCGCCGCGGTAGACCGCGGAAAGATCGACGGCGTGGACGTCCCCGAAATGTCCGCCGTCGCCGACAGGCTGGAGCAGCTGCTGTAGATCCGAAACGGCTCTTTATCCGAAAAACGCCCCGGACCGCTGAAGGTCCGGGGCATATTTGATGCATTCGGGTATGGTCCGATTTTTACTTTGCGTATTCGACGGCTCTGGTCTCCCTGAGCAGATTTACCTTTATCTGTCCGGGATATTCCAGATCGCTCTCTATCTTTTTGGCTATGTCTCTGGCGAGAAGAACCATGCTGTCCTCGTCCACTTCCTCCGGCTTTACCATTATGCGCACCTCGCGCCCCGCCTGGATGGCGAAGGAGCTCTGCACGCCCGGGAAGGAATTGGTGAGCTCTTCCAGCTTTTCAAGACGCTTGATGTAGTTCTCGATATTCTCGCGTCTCGCGCCGGGTCTCGCCGCGGAAATGGTGTCCGCCGCCTGCACTATGCAGGCTATCAGCGAGGTCGG
>DBWE01000149.1:31875-42344 GCA_002308315.1 Clostridiales bacterium UBA1246
TTGTATTTTCTCGCGAGCTCAACGCCTATCTGGATATGCGAGCCCTCTACCTCGTGGTCTATGGCCTTGCCGAGATCGTGGAGCAGACCGGCGCGCTTTGCCACGGTCACGTCAAGACCGAGCTCCGCGGCCAGCAGCCCGGATATGTGCGCGACCTCGATGGAGTGATTGAGCACGTTCTGACCGTAGCTTGTGCGGAACTTCTGGCGCCCGAGAAGTTTGATGAGCTCGGGATTGAGCCCATGAACGCCCGTTTCGAACACAGCCCGTTCGCCCTCGGCCTTCACCGTGGCGTCCACTTCCTTGCGGGCCTTTTCCACGGTTTCCTCTATTCTGGCCGGGTGTATGCGCCCGTCTATTATCAGCTTTTCCAGAGCTATCCTGGCGATCTCCCTGCGGTAGGGGTCGAAGCTCGAAAGGGTGATCGCCTCGGGGGTATCGTCGATAATGAGATCCACGCCCGTAAGAGTTTCTATCGCGCGGATATTGCGGCCCTCGCGGCCTATAACGCGGCCCTTCATCTCGTCGTTGGGCAGCGGCACCACGCTGACGGTCGCCTCGGCGACGTGGTCCGCGGCGCAGCGCTGGATGGCGAGAGTGATATATTCTCTTGCCTTGTCCTCGGCCTCTTCCTTATAGCGGGCCTCGATCTCCTTGACCTTCATGGCCGCCTCGTGAGTCACCTCGGACTCGAGGTTGCTTATGATGTATTCCTTGGCCTCTTCCTGCGTATAGCCGGATATCTTTTCAAGCATTTCAAGCTGACTGCGCTTGATGAGCTTGATCTCCTCCTTGACGGCGTCCGCCTCGGCTATTTTCTTGTTGAGCAGCTCGCTCTTTTTTTCTATGTTGTCTGTCTTCTTGTCGAGATTTTCCTCTTTCTGCAAAAGCCTTCTTTCCTGCTTCTGCAGCTCGCTGCGTCTTTCCCTGACCTCCCGCTCGTATTCCGTACGGTTTCTGTGGATTTCATCCTTGGCTTCAAGAAGAGCTTCTTTCTGTTTGTTTTCCGCCGTTTTGATAGCCTCGTTGATTATGCGCGTGGCTTCCTCCTCCGCGCTCGAAATCTCTCTTTCGGAAACTTTTTTACGGTAGGTAATGCCCAGGAAAAACGCCGCGACCGCAGCGACGAGCACGACGGCCGCCGCTATGACGTAGTACAGCGCTCCCATGTTTTACGGCATATCTCCTTTTTCCTTTTTTTGAATGAATAAAATTCAATGCGAAAAATATTTTAACGATACTTCCCCAAAGTATTAAAATATTATCTGTATTATTGTAAACTAAATGCCCTGCCGTGTCAAGGTTTTTCCTCTTTATATTTCAGGCAAAATCCCATATGCGTTTTAAGCGTCCCGAAAGCACGCGATCTCACTCCGTTCTCGAAAAAAAATCCAAATCTCTTGCAAAAGTATGAAAAAAAATATACAATATAATGACAATCGGGATCGCAGACCCGCATCCTGTTCCGGATGGTGATTATGGAACGATACGAACAGCTCCTGTCAAAAAACGAGGAGCAGATCAATTCGCACGCCGCTCTGATATCCGTATATGAGCTCGGCGTAATAATGGTGATCATGCTGCTCAACAGCGCCGGCATATTCCAGCTCTACTCCTACGCCACCGGTCTCATATGGAAAGAGATGGCGGCGCTGAGTCTGAGTCTGCCTTTCATAGCCGTAACGCTGTTCCGGCTGCGCGGAAAGTGGATAAAATACTTCATTATGACCTGCTCCGTCACGGCCAGCGGTCTGTGCTACCTTATTTTCAACCGCCAGGCCGAGCTGCTTATGCTCTTCCCGACGGTGCTCGTATGCCTTTACTACAACGACAGGCTGTCGTATTATACCATGGCGCTGAGCGTGGTCGCGATCATCATATCCCAGCTGATAGCGAGCTATCTGCTGCTCCCGGTCGTATACCGCACCTCCTACGGCTTCAGATACATCCTCATCGACACGGCGATCCCGCAGGTCCTTTTCTACATCTGCTTCGCCTTCGTCGTCAGGATACTCACCACCCGCACCCTCAATCTCATCCGCGACGTATACCGCGTTACTCTTGAAAACGAGATACTGGAAATGGAAAAGGAAAGCGCCGAGATGCGCGGACGCATGGCGGAGCGCGAAAAGGTCAGCCGCGACATACACAACAGCGTGGGTCATACCATCACTGCCGCCATTTTCGCTCTCGAGGCCGCGGACGTTCTGCGCCCCTCCGATCCGGCGTCGGCGGACGAAAAAACCCAGCGCGCCATACAGCGCATGCGCGAAAGCATGGAGACCATACGCAGCAGCGTGCGCGTGCTCGATAAAAACAACACTCTGACCGTACTTGATCTGGTACGCACTCTCACTCTCTGCTGCCGTCAGATGGAGCTGGACGCGGAGGTATACGTCGACATAGACACCGAGGGACTGACACAGCAGATAATGGACATGCCCATACCCTCGGAGCGCATCAGCTTCGTGTACGGAGCCGTTCAGGAATGCATCACCAACGGGCTGAAGCACGGCGAGGCAAAGCACATCAAGCTCAGCCTCAACGTGTTCGACGGCATACTCGTGCTGGATATATGGAACGACGGAAAGATACCGTCGAAAAAGCCCTCGGACGGCTTCGGCCTGAGCAAGATACGCAATTACGTGCAAAGTCACGGAGGCAACGTTTACATAGAGCTTAAAGGCGGATTTACCGTAACAATAGAACTGCCGATGGGAGGAAACTGAAAATGGAACCCAAAAAACTTTTTTTCGTTGACGACGAAACTCTGCTGCTCGACAGTCTGGAGGTATTTTTCTCGCCTCTTGACGAATTCACCGTAGTCGGCAAGGCGGAAAGCGGCGAGGAAGCCTTGGAAAAACTCCGTTCCGTAAAGCCGGACCTCATTCTCATCGACCTGAACATGGCCGGAATGGGCGGCATCAATCTCATTTCCCATATCCGCGAAATGTATCCGAACATAAAGCTGCTCGTTCTTACCACCTATTACGACGAAAAGAACATCACCCAGGCCATATGCAACGGAGCGGACGGATATATCCTCAAAAGCGCCGGCCGCGAGACCATAATAAATTCCGTCAGAAACACCATCAGCGGTCAGAGCGTGCTGGACAGCAAGGTAATGTCCACGCTGCATTCCTACGTGGAAAGAGCCGTGCAGGACAAAAAATACAGCGAAAACAAAAAGCAGGAATACCAGGAGCTGCTCAACGGCCTGACCAGGCGGGAAAAAGAGATATGCTACATGGTGGGCGACGGCAAGAGCAACACCGAGATAGCCGAGGCCCTGCATCTCTCCGAGGGCACCGTAAAGAACTATATGTCGAATATATACAGCAAAATGGATCTCAGGGACCGCACCGCCCTCGCGGTGATAATGACGAAGATCAAATAATACCGCATTGTAATAATCCTCCTCCGGCGCTCATAGACATGTACCAACAAGCCTGTGATTGCCGGAGGAGTTTCTTTTATGGATAATACAGCCAATCTTTACCGCGATATCGCCACGAGGACCGGCGGCGATATCTACATCGGCGTGGTCGGGCCCGTGCGCACGGGCAAGTCCACCTTCATCAAGCGTTTCATGGAAACGGTGGTAATACCGAATATCGAAAACCCCTATGCGCGCGAAAGGGCAAAAGACGAGCTCCCTCAGAGCGGCTCCGGCCGCACGGTAATGACGTCCGAGCCGAAATTCGTGCCCGAGGAAGCCGTCAGCGTCAACGCGGACGGAGCGGTCTTCTCCGTCCGGCTCATAGACTGCGTGGGCTTTATGGCGGAGGGCGCGGTATGCGGAGACGAGACCGGCGCCGAGCGCATGGTAAGCACGCCCTGGTTCGATCACGAGGTCACCATGACCGAGGCCGCGGAGACCGGCACCCGCAGGGTGATATCGGAGCATTCCACCATAGGCATAGTCATGACCACCGACGGCAGCATAGCCGGGATACCCCGCTCGGGATACGTGCGGGCGGAGGAGCAGGCCGTGGCCGAGCTCAGGCAGATAGGAAAGCCCTTCATAATCGTGCTCAATTCCGCCGATCCCCTTTCCTCCGCCGCCGCGTCCCTGCGGGACGAGCTGGCGGAAAAATACGACGTTTCCTGCGTGGCGCTCAACTGCCTCGAGCTGACCGGGGACGACGTCAGAAGCGTCATACGCTCCGTGCTCATGGAGTTCCCGGTATCCGAGCTGGGGCTTTTCCTGCCTGCCTGGCTGGAGGAGCTGAGCGCGGAGCATCCGCTGAAAAGCGCGGTCCTGTCCTCCGTAAGGGAGGCCTGCGCCGATATGCGCCGCCTCAGGGACGCGGAAAACGCGCTGCGGAAGATAGGCGGCTGCGAAAGCGTCAGCCGCGTTTCCGTGCGGGAGATACACGCCGACACCGGCTCCGTCTTCGCGGACGCCGAGCTTCCGCAGGAGCTGTTTTACGCGACCGTCAGCGAGCGTTCGGGCTTCGACGTAAAGGACGACGGCGACCTGCTGAGGCTGCTTACGGACATGTCCGGCGTGAAGAGCCGGTACGACCGCGTAAAAGACGCCCTGGACGAGGTTTACCGCACCGGCTACGGCGTGGTGTATCCTTCCGCCGATGAGCTGCAGCTTGCCGAGCCCGAGATAGTCCGGCGCGGAGGACGCTACGGCGTGCGCCTGAAGGCCAGCGCTCCGTCCGTGCACATGATGCTTGCCAACGTGGAGACCGAGGTATCCCCCGCCCTGGGCAACGAAAAGAACAGCGAGGATATCATCAACTTCCTGCTTCAGGAATTTCAGGGCGACACGGGGCGGATATGGGAATCGAACATATTCGGGAAATCCCTGCACGATATCGCGGGCGAAGGCCTGCAGGCAAAGATCAAGAATATCTCCGAGGAAACGCGGGGCAAGCTCCGCGAGGCCATACAGCGCATCGTAAACGAAGGCGGAGGCGGCCTAATCTGCATCATACTCTGAGTGAAAACGAAGATCGGGGCCGCTGCGAAACTCACGTTTTGCAGCAGCCCCGGCCTTATTTCAATACTTACCGTTTCATATCAGCGCTTCCGCTTTTTTCATCGCGCTTATGCAGATATCGCCGACCACGGCCATATCCTCGGCGCTGAAGGCCGAGGGGAAGTTATCGCTGAAAAGGATCTGCGATGAGGGCGGGAATTCATCGTCGCCCGCCCATACGAGCATGCGCACGTACAGCCCCTTCATAAATCTCAGCTCATAACCCTCGTCGCCGCCGGATATCCTCCGGGCGCCGAGCAGCTCCATTGCCGGAGCGAATTTTTCCTTCGCTCCGTCGTAGGCGAAGGCCAGGCGCTTTATGCAGCGTCCGTCAAAGCTCCGCATGTACGCCTCGCCCCATGGGGCCTCCCTGTAGGTTATGAAGCTCCCGCCGGGCTCTCTCATCACTCCGCCGATAAACCAGCGCAGCAGCAGTATCTTCACGGCGTTGTCGTCCGCCGCGCAGTCGAGCCGCGTGTTTTTTTCGCTCAGGCGCATATCGAAGCGGGGAAAAGAAATACGGTAGACATTGCCCATGAACTCCGTCTCAAATTCCTTTTCCGCCTCATGATAGACCGTCCGGCAGCGTTTCGCCGCCTCGGCGGGATCGAGAGCGGAATAGAGCCGGGAATAATGCTCAAGGGGCCTGCCCTCTTTATTGTTTACTATCTCCATCATATCCTCTTGCAGGAAGGAAACAGCCCGGCGTCCGTATGCGGCAGGAAGCAGGCGGACACGAACTCGTCCATATACGTGCTCTCGCGGCTCAGCTCGATATACGTCATGTTCGACGTGATCTCGTCCACTTTGGCGCGGGCCTCGTCCGAGAGCAGCATGCAGCACGCCCCGGTAAGGGACGAATTGCCTATATACCTGTATTTTTCCCGCGGGATGTCGGGAAGCATGCCTATGCTGACCGCGTTGTCCATGTTTATGCCGCTGCCTATGCCTCCGGCTATGAGCACCTGGCCTATGTCGTCCACGCTGCTGTCGGCATATTGCAGCATCAGCCGCACCGCCGAGAAAATGGCGGCCTTGGCGCGGATGAAATTGTCAAGATCCACCTCGCTGAGAGATATGGTCCTGCCGGTGCCCGTACCGTCCGCCGGGACCAGCACGTAGCTTTTCTGACCGTATTCGTCCGTCCTTACGCGCTCGTCCTCCGCGACTATCTTTCCCGACGAGTCTATCAGCCTGCATCTGAAAAGCTCCGCTATGGTATCTATCAGCCCCGAGCCGCACAGGCCCACCGGCTTCTCGCCTCCTATCACGCCGAATTTGAAGCTCATGTCGCTCTCGTCGATCACGCAGCTCTCTATCGCGCCGTCGGTGGCGCGCATGCCGCAGCTTATCTCGCCGCCCTCAAAGGCCGGCCCCGCCGAGCAGGCGCAGCTCAGCATGAAGTCCCTGCAGCCGAACACCAGCTCTCCGTTCGTGCCGAGGTCTATGAAAAGACGGTATTCGTCGCTGTCCCAAAGCATCGAGGAAAGCGTGCCGGCGGTGATGTCGCCTCCGACGTAGCTGCCTATGTTCGGGGCGCACAGGACCTCCGCGCGGGGGAACACCGGCAGACCCAGCTCCCATGCCTCCGCGCTTTTCAGGGACATGAACGCGGGAACGTAGGGATCGAGCCGTATATAGTCCGGCGTCACGCCGAAAAACAGGTGGTTCATGGTAGTGTTGCCGGCAATCACCACGCGGTATACCTGCCCGGCCGGCACTCCGGCCGAACGGCACATGCCGAGGATTATCGGTATCACGGTCTCCTCCGTCACGGCTGAGCGCAGCTTCTTCAGCCCGCCCTCCTTCGACGCCTCGATTATCCTGTTTATAACGTCGGCTCCGTAGCGTATCTGCCCGTTGCCGGACGACGCCTTTGCCAGTATCCTTCCGTCGGCAAGGTCCATAAGCACCGCCGAGACCGTGGTGGTGCCGATATCCACGGCGACGCCGCATACGGGATGCTTCTCTCCCTCTGCCCACAGGTCGATGAGGGCGAGTCCCTTTTCCGACCTGCGCGCCAGACATTCGAGCCTGCAGTCCGACGCGCGCAGAGCCGTGGGAAGCTTCCGAAGAGCGTCGAGGCTCACCTGCTCCGCGCTTATCCCCAGAGCGTCGCAAAGCCTGTCAAGATCGGCTCTCGTATCGTCCTCGCTCGGCGCGTCTGCCCGGACGGGCACGACCTCAAGATCGGTGCCGAAGGCTATGCCGGCTCCCTTTACGTCGGCGAGGGCCGCGTTGAAAACGGCCGTTTCCCTTTCGTCGCTCAGGTCGGCGACCTTCATCCTGCTCTTGTAGGCCGACGCGATATCGGGAACGAAAACGTCCGCGTCGCCCTTCACGACGCAGCCGCAGGCCAGCCTCCAGCCGAGCGCGTAGTCCTCCTCGGAGATCTGTCTCGGCTTCTCGGAAAAAAGCTCTCCTCTTTCCAGTCTGACTCTGCATTTCCCGCAGGATCCGTTTCCGGAGCACGGCGCGTCTATGGCCACGTTCACCTTTCTCGCCACGTCGAGCAGCTTTTCCCCGGGAAGCGCCTCGGCCTGCAGCTCTCCGCTGCCCTCGATCAAAAACGTTATAACAGGCATTGCTTACCTCTCGAAAACATATTTTCAAACAGAATAAATCCCCCGCACAGACTGCGCGGGGGATGAGTTCTGTTTAAATCACAGTTCCAGATAAGAATCAGCGTAAAGGGTGTTGTCCATGATGATGTCGCAGGACTTGATGGTCTCCATAAGGCGCAGATCGCAGGGATTTGCGATGGCGGAGGTCAGGCCGCACTTGATGGCCATGGCGACCATCGCGCTGTCCATGATGGGTCTGATATGCTTGGGCATGCCGTTGGAAATATTGCTCAGACCGCCGGTGGTGTTGAGGCCCATATCCTTGCACATGGTCAGGGCGTCCAGCACCTGTATCTGCTTGTCCTGCATGCCCTTTACCACGAGGAACAGGGGATCGAACCACATGTCGGCGGGATCCATGCCGTGCTCCATGCCGCGCTCGAGCAGCTCCTGCAGATAGGCCATGCGCTCGTCGTTGTCGGCGGGGATGCCGGCCTTGGAGCACAGGGCAAGGACTATGGCGTCGTTGGCGGCGGCAAGATCCACGTTGGTTATCCTGTCGCCGGCGTCGGCTGAGTTTACTATGGGCTTGCCCTTGCTGCGGTCGTAAACCTGCAGTCCGGCCTCGATGGCGGCCTGGTTGGCGGTATCGAGCGCCAGGGGGAAGTTGTCGAAGGCTCCCTGAATGGTGGTGACGGCCCAGCGCATCAGCTCGGGACCGTTGCTCTCGGCCGGCCCTATATTGACGTCAAGATAGGTGGCGCCGGCGTCGATCTGTTCTTTGGCTCTTTTCAGGATGGGCTCGGGGTTCATGGTATTCATTGCTTCGCGGATAACGGGGGAAATGCAATGGATCCTCTCTCCGATAACTACAAACTTAGCCATTTTTTACGAACTCCTTTAAAAATTTAACAAGAGCGACCGCTTCGGAGGTACCTACGATTATTTCCCAGCCGGGCAGCTTATCCTGCAGCTCGCCCTTCAGGACGGCCACCTTGCCCGGGAGGATCAGCTTGCGGCTCTTGATCTTGTTTTCCACCTCATACTCCTTGATGAAATTGGCAATGGAGTTGGCGCTGAACTTGCCGGCCGCCCACGCGGTGAGCACGGAATATCCGCCGGCGTCGCTTATGAGCAGATTGCAGGGCACGCCGGAGCGCTCCAGCTCGCCGGAAACGACGAAATAGGTCAGCGCGAAGTCGACGGTGATCAGGCAGGGATCTTCGTCTCCGCCGCCGTTGAGCGGATATATGCCCGGCTCCATCTTCATGGGCTTCTGAGGATCGGTAAATATGTTCTGACGCATGCCGAACAGAGCAAGGGACCTGTCGTAGTCCATGGCGCTCGTTACGATTATCGAGCCGTAGCGCAGCGTGAACAGAGAAGCGAGAGCGGTCTCAAGATCGTAATTGCCGCCGGCAAGCAGCTCCACGTTCACCAGCGAGGGATAACCGAACACGCGGTCGTTCCCGTGCAGGGCGGCGCGGCGGATCTGAACGGCGAATTCGAAAGCGGACTTTACGGACTTTACGCCCACGTCGAGGATGAGCTCCTTGTTTCCCAGCGCCTCGAGCTTTTCCACCGTGTCGTGCAGCTCTTCGAGGGTCTCGCCCCTTACGCCGAGCACGAGGCCGTACTGCTTTGCAACGGCGTTCATTTCCTCATAGTTGGAGGCGTCGGCTCCGTTGAGGATGGGCTTTGCGTCCTTCACTGCCTCGGCGGCGGCCTTTGCGGCGTCTACGTTTCCGCCGGTGCAGAGTATCACTCCGCGGCCGGACCCGGCGGCCTTTTTCGCACCGGCTACGAAGGCGTCGATATCGCCCTTGAAGCCGACGAAGGCAAATTCAAATCTCATGCGCTCGCCGATGCGGTCATAATCCACCTTGAGGGAATTTTCAAAATCCCCGTCAACGTCGACGGCATAGAGGGTCTTGCTGACGTAGGTCTTTTCGTGCCTGTACAGCACGGTCTCGCCGCCGATGGTGTATTCGGCGTCGCCCGCCTTGACCTTTATGGCCTTCATGGGCGGCGCGGTGGACTCGGCGAGCTTTGCCAGAACGTCCTCGGTAAGATGAGGGCATTTGCTTATATCCACGGCTCCGGAAGCGACCTTCATGGCGAACGCCATGCAGGTGGGATTTCCGCAGTCCTTGCAGTTGGTTTTCGGAGTGAGCTTGAATATGTCAAGACCTTTGAGTGCCATTGTCGTTACCCCCTTATATAAGCTCTTTGATCATCGCGGACACCGCGGCGGCGGACTGAGGATTTTTCAGTATGACCGCGTCGGAGCCGGCGGCCAGGCAGGCAGCCGCGGTGGCTATTTCCATAGCCACGCCTCTCTTGATGCGGTCGCCCCAGCCGGGCATGTCCTCATCGCTCGCCATGGCTTCCTTTACGTTCCAGGTCTCGTTGCCCACGGGGGTCATGATCGGAGGCTGGAGCATGGCGTCGTTCTGAGTAAGGGCGGCGCCCTTGACTCTCTCAAGGGTGGAGATAACGTACTCGAAGCCGTAGCCCGCGGCCGCGGCTCCGGTATTCATGATAACGCTCTGAGCGCCCACGCCCATCTGATTCATCAGGACGTTGAGCTGCTTGGCAAGGTTTACGTCGACGGCGGACTCCGCGCCCACCTTCTGGCCGTACGCGAGGCCGGCGGAAGCGGCGACGTTCTTGTAGTTCTCCTCCTTGCAGGATACGAACAGGACGTTCTTTCCCTGCAGCAGATCGGCGAGCTTGTTGAACAGTTCGGTGTTCTTGTCGGCGTTCTTGCAGCCGATGATGACCAGCGGCACGTCGACGGCGCCGGCCACTTCGCTCACGACAGCGGCGCAGTCCTCGACGCTCTTGTTGGCTCCGTTGGGATCGGCGCCCTCAAGGTTCACGGCAAGGAAATCGGCGCCGGGCATGGCGGC
>DBWE01000147.1:0-901 GCA_002308315.1 Clostridiales bacterium UBA1246
ATCCTTTTACGCTGCCCAGCACGATGCAGCCGTTGCATATCATGCTTCTCTCCACGGAGGCCTCCGCGCCTATATACTGCGGCGCGGAGGAATTCGAGTTGGACATTATCTTGCTGCCCGCGAAGATATCGAACTCGGGCTCTTCGTTGAGCAGATCCATCTGAGCTCCGTAATAGCTCTCTATCGTTCCGACGTCCTTCCAATAGCCCGAATATTTGTACGCGAACAGTCTTTTGCCCCTGCTCAGCAGAGCCGGTATCACGTTGCGCCCGAAGTCGTTTTCCGACGTTTCGTCGGCGTTGTCCTCAATAAGCGCCTGTCTCAGCACGTCCCAGCTGAAAATATATATGCCCATGGACGCGAGATCGCTTTCCGGCTCCTTCGGCTTTTCCGTGAATTTCGTTATGCGCATGTCGGCGTCTACGCTCATTATGCCGAAGCGGCCGGCGTCCTCCGGCGCGACCCCGATCACGGAAACGGTCAGATCGGCCTTGTTTTCCTCGTGGAATTCGAGCATAGGCCTGTAATCCATCTTGTAAAGATGATCGCCCGAAAGTATGAGCACGTACTGCGGAGAGTAGCCGTCTATGAACTCGATGTTCCTGAAGATCGCGTCCGCCGTGCCCCGGTACCATTCCCCGCCTACCTCGGTATAATACGGCGGCAGCACGAACAGCCCTCCGTCCATGTCCCAGGCCTCGCCGGTGCCTATATACGAATTGAGAAGAAAGGGCTTATACTGCGTCAGCACGCCCACGGTGTTTATTCCGGAGTTGGCGCAGTTGGACAGGCTGAAATCTATTATCCTGTACTTTCCGCCGAAGCCTACCGCCGGCTTGGCGACGCGCCGCGTCAAAGCGCCGAGCCTGCTGCCCTGCCCTCCGGCAAGCAGCATGGCGAC
>DBWE01000147.1:990-1607 GCA_002308315.1 Clostridiales bacterium UBA1246
ACGCTCCGGCCGCCCGGCTCGGTAGCGAAAACGGTCTTATATCTCCCGTTTTCGGGCAGTCTGAGCGCGCACACGCGCTCGGCGTCCGAGAAGTTCAGCACTACCGCGACGCAGCTTTTTTCCCCTCTGCGTATAAACGACAGCACGCAGTCCGCCGCGTCGTCGGCGTCTATCCATTCAAAGCCGTCCCAGCCGCCGTCTTTTTCCCACAGGCAGCTTTCCTTCTTATAAAAGGCGTTCAGCGCGCGCACGAATTCCCTGTGCTCCCTGTGCGCGGGATAGTCCGTCATGAACCATTCCACGCCCTTTTCGTGATCCCATTCGGCAAACTGCGCGATCTCGCCGCCCATGAAATTCAGCTTTGCCCCCGGATGGCACGCCTGATACAGCATCAGCAGCCGCAGGCCCTTGAATTTCTGCTCGTAGCTTCCCGGCATACGTCCGATGAGCGAGCGTTTTCCGTGGACGACCTCGTCGTGACTCAGCGGAAGTATGAAGCGCTCCGAAAAAGCGTACATCATCGAAAAATTGAGCAGTCTGTGCCGTCCGGGACGTTCCGAAAAGGGCAGAGAAACGTATTCCAGGGTATCGTTCATCCAGCCCATGTCCCATTTATA
>DBWE01000147.1:1658-11179 GCA_002308315.1 Clostridiales bacterium UBA1246
AGCGCTCGCGCACGGCCCGGTTGAGCTCGGTAAGCATGCGCACCGCGTTCCCGTCGACGGAGCCTTCTCTCATATTATCCTCGGTAAACACGCCGAAATTCAAAAACAGCATGCTCGTTACGCCGTCTACCCGTATGCCGTCCATGTGATATTTTCCCAGCCAGTACATCACGCTGCTTATAAGAAAGCTGCGCACCTCGCCCCGGCTGAAATCGAATTTATAAGTGCCCCACTGCTGATGATCGGCCCCCTCGTACAGGGCTCCGCCGTTGAAGCGTCCCAGCGCGAAGCCGTCGCGGCAGAAATGTCCCCCGGCCCAGTCCATGATAACGCCTATGCCCGCCCGGTGCAGTCTGTCCACCAGGCGCATAAGTCCCCGGGGCTCTCCGTATCGCGAGGAAGGGGCGAAATATCCCGTCGTCTGATAGCCCCAGGAGCCGTCGTAGGGATGCTCGGTGACCGGCAGGAGCTCGACGTGGGTATAGCCCATTTCCGCGGCGTACCCGCTCAGTCTTTCTCCAAGCTCGTCATAATCCGGAAACCCGTTTTCCGTCCCGCGCAGCCATGAGCCGAGGTGCACCTCGTAGATATTCATCGGCCGGGGCAGCGCGCCGCGGCTTTTCATCCACTGCCCGTCGCGCCAGCGGAAGCCGGGAAGGTCGGCGAATACCGAAGCCGTGCCCGGGGGCCTTTCCGCCTCGAACGCCACGGGATCGGCCTTGAACAGCCTCTCGCCGCTGCGGCAGTCTATTACGTATTTGTACAGGTCGCCCTTGCGGACCGAACGCACGCAGCACTCCCATATCCCCGGATATCTTTCCTCCATGGGATATTTATCCTCTTCCCATCCGCAGAAGGAGCCCGTGACGTATACCGCCTTTACCTGCGGCGCCCATACGCGGAAGCGCACTCCGTTTTTTGTTTTGTGAGCGCCGAAATATCTGTGGCAGTCGTAATATTTCCCGGCGGCAAATCTCTCGGCAACGTCAGACATTTTTCATAAATTCATCGCGGCGAAAAATCCGTCGCGCACCGCGGTCGTGATGTTTCCCTGCCTGTTTGCGCAGTCGCCCGCGAAGTATACCCTGTCGCACATCTTTTCGAAACGCTCCGCAAGCTCCGTTCTTCTTCTCACGCCGAGAGACAGCGCGAGAGTATCGCAGGGCAGCACGGTCTCCTTCCCCCCGGCGTCCGTGACGACCGCTCCCTCGGCCGTCATCGCGGCAAGACTCGTTCTGTCCATTATCCGCACTCCTCTGCTCAGCGCCATACGGTGCACTCTCGCCACGTTCTTATCGCGGAGCATTATCTCTTCCAGCGGCAGTCTGTCTATGAGGACTACCTGTTTTCCCTCCCGGGCGAGCATGACGGCGGTCTCGCTGCCGGTCAGCCCGGCGCCGGCGATCACCACCCGCTCGCCGGCCTTTACTTCTCCGGTGTCGAGCTGCCAGGCGAAGCATATCCTTTCATCGTCGCCGCCCGGGATACGGGGCCTGATCTGCTCGCTTCCCACCGCCACGATGACCGCGTCCGGCTTTTCGGCGAGCACGAGCTCTTCCGTAGCTTCCGTGCCGGTACGGATATCTATGCCCGGCGTCCTCTCGGTCATGCGCACGGACCACTCCGCGTATCTGCGCACGTCGCTCTTTATGGGGTTCGCCCCCGCCAGGCGCAGGCTGCCTCCCAGCTCGCTTTCCTTTTCGAAAAGCACCACGCTGCAGCCGCGTTCCGCGGCTCTCCGCGCCGCTTCCATACCGGCGCAGCCCCCGCCGATCACCACCGCTTTTTTCGCTTCGGGCGCGGACTGAGTCAAAAACATCGTTTCCCTGCCCGCCTCGGCGTTCACGGTGCATCTGAGAGGTTTGGGACAGCCGTGGGGATCGTCGCCGGTACAAACGTTACACCTTATGCACGGACGTATTTCGTCGCTTTTTCCCGCCCTCGCTTTTTTGATCTGTCCGGGATCGGCGATGAAGGCGCGTATCATGGCGATCATGTCCGCCTTATTCTCCCTCAGCGCCTTTTCGGCGAGCTCCATATCATAGCTGCCTACGCTGACCACGGGTATCTTAAGGCCCGCGGCCTTGTAAAGCGCGGCGATATCCGCGTTCGTCGCTCTCGGCATATACGTATGCTGTATGGTATACTCCATGGTCTGCACCGCGTGCATACTGCCCGCGCTGATATGGATAAGGTCTATCTTATCCTGTATCGCCTTTACGAATTCTATTCCCTCGTCCGCGTGAACTCCTCCGGGATACAGCTCGTCGCCGCTGAAGCGCATTTCTATCGGCATCCCGCCCGTCTTTTCGCGCACCGCGTCCAGAAGCTCGTTTGCGAACCGGCAGCGGTCCTCGAAGCTCCCGCAGCCGTATTCGTCCGTTCGCTTGTTCATGTCCGGCGAGAAGAACGACGCCGCGGTGTGCCCGTGGCCGAAATGCAGCATGAGCATGTCGAAGCCCGCCTTCCTGCATCTCTCCGCGGCAAGCGCAAAGGAGTTTATTATCCCGCGTATCTCCTCGCGGCTCAGCTCCGCGGGCTTTCTCGGATCGCGCAGGTTCAGCTCTATCGACGCCGCGGCGCCGTACCTGCGGATGGCCTCGCTGACCTTCACAAGACCGTGGACGATATATTCGTCGGCAAGATTGACTACGAAATGATTGCTGTCGGCGTAAGCCTGAGTCACCGGGCTGTCGCCCACGGTCACTATCCCCGCTCCGCCTGCCGCGAGCTTTGAGGTAAAGGCGATGAATTCATCGGTTATCGCGCCTTCCCTGGTGCACAAAAACGGCTCCGCCGGAGAAACCTCGAGACGGTTTTTGATCCTGAGCCCGCCTGCTTCTATCGGTCTGAAAACGTATTCGAATTCCATATCCTGACCCTCACTGAGCGTATTGAACGCCTCGCCCCGGGGAGGCGGGACGCTCACATTCATTATATCACTCCGGAATGGCGCGAAAAAGCTTTTTATTGACATCACCCCGAAAATATGGCAGTATTTCAGCAGAAAGGTGCTGAAGGCATTGACAGACAGACTGTATTATACCGACAGTCATATCGACAGCTTCTCTGCCCTCGTCCTGTCCTGTTCTCCTGCCGGAAACGGTTTCGCGGCGGTATTGGACAGGACCGCTTTTTTCCCCGAGGGCGGCGGTCAGCCCGGCGACGTCGGCACGCTCGGCGGAGCCGAGGTCTTCGATACGCGCGAGGAGGGCGGCGAGGTGGTGCATTATCTCCGCTCCCCGCTCGTCCCGGGAAGCACGGTGCAGGGCAGGCTTGACCGCGGCATACGCTTCAGACGCATGCAGAACCACAGCGGAGAGCATATAGTTTCCGGGCTGATCTGCCGGGAATACGGCTTTTCCAACGTCGGCTTCCATATGGGTGAAGACGACGTAACCGTGGATTTCAACGGCGAGCTCGGCAGAGCCGAGCTCGATCATATCGAGACCCTCGCCAACATCGCCGTCTGCGAAAACCGCCGCGTCAGGGCATGGTTTCCCGACCCATCCTCCCTGAGCCGCATAAAATACAGAAGCAAGCTCGACCTGAGCGAGAACGTGCGTCTTGTGCGCATAGAGGGTTACGATACCTGCGCCTGCTGCGCTCCGCACGTTAAGCGCACCGGTGAGATCGGGCTGATAAAGCTGCTGGATTTCGCCCGCCACAGAGGCGGGGTACGCGTACATATGCTCTGCGGGCTCGACGCGCTGGAGCATTACCGCATGTGTTACGGCAACAACGCGTCCGTATCCGCGCTGCTGAGCGCGAAGCAGAGCGAAACGCCCGACTTCGTCAGGAAGACTCTTGACGAGCTTGAAAGGTCCAGGCGCGCTTTTACGGAGCTGAAGCGGGACATTCTCAAAGAAAAGATCGCCTCTCTCGGCGCGGTCGAGGGCAATCTCTGCCTGTTTGAGGACGGGCTCGACGGCGTCGGCCTGCGCGAGCTGGTAAACGCGGGCATGGATAAATGCGGCGGGGTCTGCGCGGCCTTTTCCGCCGACGGCGGGAGGCTGCGCTACGNNCGCCAGCCGTACCGCGGATCTGCGAAAGCACGCCGCGGCAATCAACAGGGCCCTGTCGGGGGCCGGAGGCGGCAGCCCGGGCATGATACAGGGCAGCGCGTCCGCTTCCCGCGAAGAGATAAAGGCGTTTTTCGATACCGCGCGTTTTGACTGAAAGGAGCCGGGATCATGGTCGATATCAGAAGAATACTGTCCGCCTGCGACCACACTCTGCTGACGCCGACGGCGTCCTCCGGGGACGTCCGCCGCGTCTGCGATGAAGCTCTGCGCCTTGGTACCGCCTCGGTATGCATACCTCCCTGTTTCGTCGCCGAGGCGTCGGCGTATCTTGACGGGCGCGTACCCGTATGCACCGTAACGGGCTTCCCCAACGGCTATTCCGCGACCTCTGTCAAATGCTTTGAGACCGCGGAGGCCATTGCCGACGGCGCCGACGAAATCGACATGACCGCCAACATTTCCCACATCAAGGCGGGCAGGTACGACGAGCTTTTCCGCGAGATCAGCGAGATAAAGCGCATCGCCGGGACAAGGGTGCTGAAGGTGATCGTGGAGACCTGTCTGCTGACGGACGACGAAAAGATACGCATGTGCTCCCTCGTCGCTGACGCGGGAGCGGATTTCATAAAGACCTCCACCGGTTTTTCGTCCGGCGGAGCCACCCGCGAGGACGTCGCCCTCATGGCGGCGCACCTCCCCGCTGGGCTGTCCCTGAAGGCCTCCGGAGGCATACGCAGTCTCGAAGACGCGCAGGCCTTTCTCGATCTCGGCGCCTCCCGCCTGGGCAGCAGCCGTCTTGCCGCGCTTGCCGAACAGGCGCTCGAAGCCGGCCGGTAAAGGAACGTACGTTATGAACGAAAAAAGCATGATCCGCGACCTCACGAGCGGCAACGCCACGAAGCAGCTCGTGAGCTTTGCTCTGCCCTTCATCCTCGCCAACCTCCTGCAGACCTGCTATACGCTCACCGATATAGTCATCATAGGCCAGTTCGTCGGCAGCGAGGGCATTTCCGCCGTGTCCAACGGCGGGGAAATAATGAATTTCTTTACCTTCTTCGGCACGGGTCTCGCCGCCGGAGGGCAGATAGTTATCTCCCAGCTTGCGGGCCGCGGGGAAAGAGGGATGATAAAGAAGGTCATCGGCACCATGTTCAGCTGCATACTCGGCTTTGCCGTCCTTCTTTCCGCCGTATGCTCGGCCTTTACCGATAACTTCCTCGGCTGGCTGCGCGTTCCCTCCGAAGCCTTCTCCATGGCTCACGATTATCTTTTCACGTGCATCTGCGGAACGTTTTTCATTTTCGGCTACAACACCGTCAGCTCCATACTGCGCGGCATGGGAGATTCCCGCAGGCCGTTCGTCTTCGTTGCCATATCGGCGGTCACGAACATAATCCTCGATCTTCTGTTCGTGGGCGTGCTGCAGCTGCGCGCCTTCGGCGCGGCCCTTGCCACGGTTTGCGGCCAGGGTCTCAGCTTCGTCATCGCGATAATATATCTCCATTCCCGCCGCGAGCAGTTCGGCTTTGATTTCAGGCCCGCGTCCTTCATACCGGACAGAAGGTGTCTTTCCGCCTTTCTCAAGCAGGGCATCCCCATCGCGCTGCAGCACTGCGCCATCACCTCCTCCATGCTTTTTGTCAGCTCCTTCCTGAATTCCTACGGGCTGACGGTCTCCGCGGTGAACGGAGTGGGCAGCAAGCTCGTCCTGCTTTCGTACATAGTCACCAACGGCCTGAACCAGGCCGCGTCGTCCATGATAGGCCAGAGCTTCGGAGCGGGGCGTTTCGACAGGATCAGGACCGTGATACGCTCCGTTTTCCTGATAGGCTTTTCCTTCTGCGCCCTGCTGAGCGCGGCGATAGCCCTTTTCCCCGAGCAGATATTCTCCCTGTTCGACAAGGATCCCGACGTGCTGGCAATGTCGCATACGTACGTCAAGGTCGCCGTGGTCAATTACATCGGCGCGGCGTTCCGCGCTCCCTTCACCGCGTTTGTCAACGGCGTGGGCTTCGCGGTGATGAATTTCTTCATGGGCATCGCCGACGGCATAGTGATGCGCGTCTGTCTCGCCATGCTGCTCGGACTCGTATGCGGCCTGGGCATAATGGGCTTCTGGCTCGGCAGCGCGCTCGCCGGCTATACTTATTTCATCGTCGTATTCCCCTATTACCTCAGCGGGAAATGGAAAAAACGCCGCCTCGCCGTGGAAATAGGGTAATGACGTCCCGCCGTCCCTCGTCGTTTTTTTTCGTGCTTAGGCATTCTGACCATTGACAGGCAGAGTCAGTTAGTGTATGCTAACTCCGGTATCCGGGCACAGGCTCGCCGCCCCATTACATATCAGACCGGAGGACGTCAATGAACAAAGAACAGAAAACTCTGCTGACGCGCATCATCGCGGCCGCCGTATTGTTCGTGCCGCTTTATCTTATCGGCGAAGGCGTCGTAAAGACCTCTCTTCCCCGATGGACGGTCATCGTGCTGTTTCTCGTCCCGTATCTGCTCGCCGGCTTCGACGTGCTTCGCGAGGCCGTTGAAGGTATCGCGGAGGGCGAGGTATTCGACGAAGCCTTTCTCATGGCCATAGCCACCGTCGGCGCGATCGTCCTCGGCGAATACGCCGAGGGCGCGGCGGTAATGCTGCTGTTTCAGATCGGCGAGCTTTTTCAGAGCGTCGCCGTCGACAGGAGCAGACGAAGCATCACCGCCCTCACGGATCTTCGCCCCGACCGGGCCTGCCTTCTTTCCGGCGGTGAAATGAAATACGTCGATCCTTCCGAGGTGGAAGTCGGCAGCATTATAGTCGTCAATCCCGGCGAAAGGATCCCTCTGGACGGGGTGGTCGTCGCCGGCAGTTCTTCCGTAAACACCTCCGCGCTGACCGGGGAAAGCCTCCCCGTCGACGTGGAAGAGGGCAGCGAGGTGCTCAGCGGCTGCGTCAATACCGGCGGCGTGCTCCGCGTGCGTACCACGGCGGACTTCAAACAGTCCGCGGCGTCGAAGATACTCGATCTCATAGAGAACGCCGCGTCGAGCAAATCGAGGTCCGAAGGCTTCGTTTCGCGCTTCGCGAAGATCTATACTCCCGTCGTCTGCTGCGCCGCCCTGGCCCTCGCGGTGCTGCCTCCCCTGCTGTGCATGCTCGCGCTTCCGGGCTCATATGCTTCCGTCGGAGAGCTGTGGCGCACGTGGTTGCTTCGGGCCTGCACTCTGCTTGTAATAAGCTGTCCCTGCGCCATAGTCATCAGCATACCTCTGAGCTTTTTTGCCGCTCTGGGCGGCGCCGGCACCCGGGGCATACTTATCAAGGGCTCAAACTTCATCGAAACACTGTCCGAGGTCAAAACGGTCGTTTTCGACAAGACGGGCACGATAACCAAGGGCAATTTTGCCGTGACCGGCGTCCATCACAGTCCCCTGGAGGAGGAAAAGCTGCTCGAGTATGCCGCCCTGGCCGAGTTTCATTCCTCGCATCCCATAAGCGGCAGTCTGAAACGCGCCTTCGGCCGCAGTCTCGATCCCGGGCGGGTCACGGACGTGCGGGAGATAAGCGGGCACGGTATAATCGCCTCGGTGGACGGGCGCGAGATCGCCGTAGGCAACGAAAAGCTCATGAAGAAAACCGGCGCCGATTACCGCAGCTGCAGTCACGCGGGAACGATAGTACATATATCCATGGACGGAGATTACGGCGGGCACTTCGTGATAACCGACGAGATCAAGGAAAACGCCCGCGCGGCTGTTTCCGCGCTGAAAAAGGCGGGCGTCGAGCGCACGGTCATGCTCACGGGCGACAGCGAAAGCGTCGCCGAAAAGGTCGCGGCGGAGGCCGGCATCTCCGATCATCGTTCGGAGCTGCTGCCGGGCGACAAGGTCAGCTGTCTCGAGGAGCTTCTCGGGCAATGCGGTCCCGGACGCCGTCTGGCGTACGTCGGCGACGGCATCAACGACGCTCCCGTGCTCGCGAGAGCCGACGTCGGCATTGCCATGGGTGCTCTGGGCTCGGACGCCGCCATAGAGGCGGCCGACGTGGTGCTTACGGACGACGATCCCATGAAGATATCCAAGGCCATACTCATCTCGCGCAAGTGCATGGGCATAGTCAGGCAGAACATCGTGTTCTCTCTTGCGGTAAAGCTTGTCTGCCTGATACTTGCCGCCCTCGGAGCGGCGAACATGTGGGTCGCCGTTATCGCGGACGTGGGCGTGATGGTGCTTGCCGTATGCAACGCCATACGCTGTCTTTTCGTGAAAAACGTCTGAATTGCCGTTTTTCGGCTCATCCGTACAACTACATATCGGAGGACAATATATGCTTCAGGACATTCTTTCGTCTCAAAAAGCCCTGTTTGACAGCGGGGTGCATACCGAGCTTCGCGGTCAGCTCAACCGCGACAGACGGGTCACTCTCCTGTCGGGCGACATAGTCTCCAATACCCGCTCGGACGTTTCCGGCGTTTCCGCGAGGGTATACCGCGCGGGCGTCTGCGGCTTTTCCTCAATGGCCGAGTACTCCCGGGAGGCCGCCGGGAAGGTGCTGCGCGCCGCCTCGGAAAACGCCGCGTTCATGGAAAAGCACGCCGGTCTCGACAGGCCGCCTCTTCCCCCCGTCGAGCAGGGCAGCTTCACCGTTTCCGAGGATATTCACGACCCCGCTCAGCGCATGTACGTGGATTTCATCCGCGAACTGGACGCCTATGCCGAAAAGCACTGTCCCAAGCTCATCAGCCGCAGGTTCGTCGCCACGGAGGACTCCATGGAAAAGCTGCTCGTCTGCTCCGACGGCATGCAGGCCCATACGATACTTCCCCGCTCGTACTGCTACGCTTTTCTAACTGCCGAGACTCCCTCGGGAATGCCGGTGGACCTTTTCCGCGCCTTCGGCGGAGAAGGCACCTTCGACCTCAATTTCACCGATCCCGCGGAATATTATGAAAAAATAGACCGTCTTTACGAATATCTCATGCAGAAGCGCGAGGGCGTGTACGCCGACGCGGGCGAAAAGACCGTCATCCTCGGCGGGATGATGACCGGGATGCTGGCGCACGAGGCCGTCGGGCATACCGTGGAAGCGGACCTCGTGCTCGGAGGCAGCGTAGCGGGCCACTGTCTGAACAAACGCGTGGCCTCCGAAAAGGTCACTCTGTCGGACTTCGCCAATACCGCCTTCGGCAGCCGCTGCCCCCTTCCCGTGTTCGTCGACGACGAGGGCACGCCCGCCCGCGACGTGACGCTGATAAAGGACGGCGTGCTGGTCGCGTATATGAACAGCCGCGAGAGCGCGCTCCGTTTCGGCATGGAGCCCGCCGGCAACGCCCGCGCCTGGCTCTTTTCCGACGAACCGCTCATCCGCATGCGCAATACGGCCGTCCATCCCGGCTCCGACAGGCTCGAGGACATGATAGCCTCCATCGACGACGGGTATTATCTCATAGACTCCGGAAACGGTCAGGCCGATACCACGGGCGAATTCATGTTCGGCGTGACGATGGG
>DBWE01000147.1:11303-11429 GCA_002308315.1 Clostridiales bacterium UBA1246
GGCGGCCCCGCGCTGCGCTGCAAAGTCATGATAGGAGGACGCTGAAATGGATAAGCTTCTCAAAACGGCCGAAAAGATAATCTCTCTTGCCCGCTCCCTGGGCGCGGACAGCGTGCAGTGCTTTGT
>DBWE01000147.1:11439-11906 GCA_002308315.1 Clostridiales bacterium UBA1246
TCGGAAAGCGAAAAACGCGAATTCAACGTCGACGGCGGCAGCTTTTCTCTCATGCGCACACTGTTCGACCGCGACGTTTCCGTTACCGTCCTCAAGGACGCCCGCAAGGGCTCGGTGCACATAAACCGCTTTGACGACGGCGCGATAAGCGACGCCGTGTCCCAGTGCATCGCCTCCTGCGACAGCGCGCTCCCGGACCCTGCCTGGCAGTTTGCCGACGGACCGGTAAACGAAAGCTACGTCGACGGCGAGCCGACGTGCGATACCGAGGCGCTTTTCCGGCGCACCCGTGAGCTCATGGACGATATATCCCGCCGCCATCCCCTGATACTTATGGAGCAGATGATAACCGAGCACGACTGTGAGCGCTGCGTGTACATGAACAGCAACGGAGTCGTCTACCGTACCGTCACGGGCTTTTACTGCTTTGAGCTCATGTACTCCGCCCACCGCGGAGAAAAAAGCTC
>DBWE01000147.1:11972-12193 GCA_002308315.1 Clostridiales bacterium UBA1246
CTGTCGGATATCGAAAAGCAGATCGACACCGAGACTCTGCGCGGAAAATTCGTCGGTCCCGTCATACTCGCCCCCGGAGTTCTGCAGGAGCTCGTTCTTTCGACCGCCATCGGCAATTTTCTCTCCGACGTCAGCCTCATCGACGGCACGAGCATATGGAAGGACAGTCTCGGCTCCCTTGTGGCGGACGAGGTCTTTTCCCTCTCTGTCACTCCGCGCTC
>DBWE01000147.1:12253-14592 GCA_002308315.1 Clostridiales bacterium UBA1246
CCTGTCGCAGTACGGCGCGAACAAGACCGGCGGCAAGCGCGCCGGTACCGACAGCGCCGAGCTTACCGTAGCCCCCGGAGACGTCTCCCTTGACGAGATCATACGCGGCATAGAACGCGGAGTGCTCGTAATGCGTTTTTCCGGCGGCTCTCCCTCGACCGGAGGCGAATTCTCCGGCGTTGCGAAAAACAGCTTTCTTATCGAAAACGGCAGGATAAAATGCGCGCTCAGCGAGACCATGATAAGCGGCTGCGTCGCCGATATGCTGAAAAACATCCGCTCCGTCAGCAGCGACGTGCTGAAGGACGGCTCCGTCGCGCTCCCCTACGTCGCCTTTGACGGGCTGACCGTTTCCGGCAAATAATGCCGCCGGCCGATCTCAAATTTTATCGGAGGACTGTCATGAACGGATACGGAATACTGTTCAGCGTCGGCGTGGGCCCCGGCGATCCCGGACTGATGACGCTGAAGGCCGTCGAAACGGTGCGCCGCTGTCCCGTGATCGCCGCTCCGCGCACCCGCAGCGGCGAAATGCTTGCCCTTGAAATAGCGCGCGGCGCCGTGGAGCTTGACGGCAAAGCCGTCCTTCCCCTCGATTTTTCCATGGCTCGCGACCGGGAGAAGCGCAGGCTCGACCATGAGCGCGCCGCCGACGCGATCGAGGCGCAGCTGAGAGAGGGGCGCGACGTCGCCATGCTCAATCTGGGCGACGTATCGGTATACGCCACCTGCGGATACGTGCGCGAGCTCATCGTACAAAGGGGTTACGAAAGCGTGATGATACCCGGCGTCACGAGCTTCTGCGCCGTCGCGGCAAGGCTGGACACGTCGCTGACCGAGCCGGACGAGCCGCTTCATATCATCCCCGGCGGAGCGTGGAGCACCGAAAAGGCGCTGGAGCTGCCGGGCACGAAGGTCCTCATGAAAACCGGCCGTTCCCTCCCCGAGGTGATAGCCGCGCTTGAAAAGCACGGCTGCCTGGATCGCTCCGCGATGGTCGCCGACTGCGGCCTGCCGACCGAGCGCGTTTATACCGACCTCCGCTCCGTACCGGACGATCCGGGATATTTCGTCACGGTAGTCGTCAAAAACGATCCTTCCGATTGACAGTACGCTCCCGGCCCGCCCTGCGNNCGGGAGCGTACTTTTTACATTCTGAAGCATCCGGCTCTCTTCATTCGTCTGTGTTCGCCTTTTACCTCGACAAGTATCAGATCCGACCCTATCCTGACTATGCTTTCCCAGGGTATGATGAAATCGTCGCCCCGCCCGAACAGCCCGAAAAATCTGCACGGCCCGGGCACCACCACGGCGGCCACTCTTCCGCAGGAGATATCTATCAGAACGTCGTCAACATATCCCATCCTCATTCCGTCGCATATATTGATGACTTCCCTGCGTCTTAAGTCCTCGATCCTGCATTGCATCCCATCAGCTCCGCACAAAATATTAGGCAATCCAGTATATGCGCGCTGCGGGCTCAAAGAGCACAAATTATACTTGCATTTTTCCCGCCGTGCTGTATAATGACCGTACTACCGTATTACATCTTCGGGGGGCCGACGCTTTTGTCGGCTGAGATTGGAGCAAAAGCGCGCTCCTGACCCGTGAACCTGATCCGGCTCATACCGGCGTAGGAAAAGATGCAGACGAAATTTCCGTTCCGTATTGCATCTGAAGGCGCGATACGGAATTATTTTTTTCGGAGGAAAGACTTATGAAAATCGGCACAAAAAAGCTCGTGGAAACCGCGATAATGATCGCCCTTGCGACGGTTCTGAGCATTTTCAAGATCGACATGCCCATGGGCGGCGGCCTGACGATATGCAGCATGCTGCCCATCGTCCTGCTCAGCTTCCGCTGGAAATGGAAATGGGGCGTGCTGAGCGCCTTCGTTTACAGCCTGCTCCAGCTCGTCCTCGGCCTTGACAACGTCGGCTACGCCGCCGCGGGCGGCATGGCGATGGCGATAGGCTGCATCCTTCTCGATTACGTCGTGGCCTATCTGTTCATCGGCTTTGCCGGTATCTTCGACGGCCCGGAAAAGGACCACCGCAAGGCAATGACCGTCGGTATCATCGTGACCTTCGTTCTGCGCTTCCTGTGCCACTTCGTCACCGGCGTCTGGATCTGGAACGCGCTTTGGCCCAACGAGTACGGCATGGCGGCCATTCCCTATTCCGCGGCATACAACGGCTGGTACATGGGCGCGGAGCTTATCATCACTCTGATAGTCGCCATGCTCATTTACTCCCCGCTGAAAAAGTACATTACCGGTGAGGACCTGAAAAAGGCGTGATTTCGGGAACGCGCCGATAGGCGAAGGGAGTCGAACCTCT
>DBWE01000182.1:0-3562 GCA_002308315.1 Clostridiales bacterium UBA1246
GGGCTGTCATTCACTCCCGCTCGCGTTCGAATCCCGTGCTTTTCCAAAAAGAACAGCCATCCTTCCGGATGGCTGTTCTTTTTGGCGGAGGCGGTGGGATTCGAACCCACGAGACCTTGCGGTCTACCTGATTTCGAGTCAGGCCCGTTATGACCACTTCGATACACCTCCGTGTGATGCGAAAGGTATTATACATTATGATCCCCCGTTCGTCAATAAAAGAGTTCCAACTTTTTCGCGCTTTCGCCGCGGCGGACGGCGGCGGCGAATTTTTTTCAAATAAATGCCGCAATACTATTTACTTCTGTCGATTTTCAGATTATTATACAAGATGTAGTAGAACGCCGTTATGACGAATACAAATTGCAGAGGAGTATAAATGATGAGAGCAAAAATTACCGTATTTATACTTATTCTTGCCCTTACCCTTTCCGTCGCCGTCTTTCCCGCCGCGGCGGATTTTTCCGACCTGGAAAATCATTGGGCGCAGGAATACATGGAGGCGCTTGCCGAGCTCGGATACCTCACCG
The DNA here is from genome assembly GCA_002308315.1 of Clostridiales bacterium UBA1246. Taxonomy (GTDB): domain Bacteria; phylum Bacillota; class Clostridia; order Oscillospirales; family Oscillospiraceae; genus UBA1246. Next base: position 531 of record DBWE01000182.1, read on the forward strand.
GCTATGAGGACGGCACCATGCGTCCCGACAGCACGATCTCCGCGGCGGAGCTGTTTGCGCTCCTCTCCCGCCTGTACGCCCCGGACGAGGAAACGGCAGCCATTATTTCAGACGATTATTCGGCCGTTTTGTCCGAAAACGTTCCCGACCGGTATTCCTGGGCTCTTGACGAGCTGGCGATCTGTCTTGCCGCCGGGATAGTAAGCGAGGAGGAGCTGCAGGACATTTCCCTTTCCGCCTCACTGAACAAGGAGAAATTCTCCGCGTATACCGCGAAGGCTCTCCGGCTCGGCGATTTTGCCGCGGAGCTCGGCGAATATGACACCGGTCTTTCCGACATGGACGAGGTCAGCGAAGAAAACCTGCCCTATGTCCGCGCGCTGGTCGCGAAGGGCATAATAAACGGCAATGAGCTGGGAGAGTTCCAGCCGCGCTTCCGCATGACCCGCGCCGTCGCCGCGACGATCGTTTACCGCGCGCTCGAAACGCTCGGGGAGAGCGAAGCGCTCACTATACCCGGTTATTCCGATATTGCGAAGATCAGCGGCATCGTTGTCGAAATTAACGACACTTCTCTGCGTCTCCGGGGCAAGGACGGCATACTCCGCGAATACTCCGCTGCCGAGGACGCCTCGAATGTCGGCCGCTTTGCCGATCTCTGGACGAACGGAGGCACGGTGCTGCGCGCCGAATACTATGATACCGAGTGGGTGCAGGGCGTAGTTTCCGCAAACCGCGTCAGCTCCACAAAGCCGTATATCACCGTGGTCGACGCGTCGGACGGAAGCAGCGCGAACTACTACGTCAATGAAGAAACGCCGCTTTGGAAGGGCGATGAGCAAATTAAGCAAAATCAGCTCAAGACCGACTGCTTCGTCACCTTCCGCGCGCTCAACGATATCGTCGCCGAGCTGTACTGGATAGCCGACCCTGTCGTTGTCGACGGCTTTATCTCCGAGCTCGGCTACGGGACCACCGTTGATTTCAGCATCACCTCGGCAGGCGGAGAAGTTTACATAATGCCGTTAAGCATGTCCGAGCTCCCCGCGTTGAAGCTCGGTGAAATGGACATCACGCTCGATCAGCTCAAGACCGGCGACAAAGTATCCGCCGAGGTCCGGGACGGCAAGGTCAAAACCGTTACGGCTCAGCTTCCCGAGAGCACCGCGGCCGGTACTCTCGCTTCCGTCACCACGGACGCTCTGGGCGTGAGCTGGCAGATCACCGCTCCCTCCGGCGAGACCCGCCTGCTCCGGCTCGACCGCAGCGTAAAGATAGTCAAGAACGGGAAAACGATAAGCTCCGGCGACGTGAACATAGGCGACGACGTTACCGCCACTCTTTACGGGGACACCGTGGTCAAAATAGAGATAAGCAAGGAAAAAACGGCTTCCTCCTCCACGCTCAGCGGGACCGTGCTGGCGGTGGACTCTTCCAAGAAGCGCGTGACCATACTGGAGGGCGATCAGCTTTATTACGTCGACGCTTCCTCCGTTTCCATCATAGTGGACGCCCCCGAAGGAAAATCCATTCGCCTGTCCTCGCTGAACGCCGACGATCATATAACGGCCTACGGCGTATACAGCAGCGCGTCCACGCTGGCCGCGGTCACGATAATCATAGACAAATAACTTTCCCCGGCCTTTCGCCGCCGCTGCGGCCGAAAGACCGCGGCGCAGATGCGGCGGAGCGGACCACGGTCCCGCTCCGCCGCGGCTTTCAATAACGATATGAGAGGTGCGATAAATGAAAAACAAGACCGAACGGCGTATAAACACCGAGGCTCCGCGCCCCTATTTCCCCTACCCCGATCAGCTGGACGTCCTGCCGGACGATCCGTATCTTCCGGACCTGTTCAGATTTCTCGATCCCTCCGCCGATCCCGACGGCGTCGGCCTCGTCGACACCGTCGAAAAATGGGAGGCGCGGAGAGACGAGCTGAAGGATATGCTCAAATACTATCTCTACGGCAGCCGCATGGATCCTCTGAAGGAAGACACGGTCGTTACCGCGGTCCGCGAAAACTACCGTTACGACTGGGCTGAGGGCGTCATGCAGGGAAAAGCCGGCTGGTTCGGATATCCCGAGCCTCCCCTGCTCCCCGAGGGCAGCTGCACCATGGAGGTCATGGATCTCAGCGCCTTCGGCATGGGCATGATCTATTCCCGCATAGCTCCCGACGAAAGCTATGTGCACTCCGGCGCCGATTTCGCCATGCCCGGCGCTCTCTCGCCCTGGAAGGCCGGCGACACCTGGAAGGACCATTCCGAGCTCGTCTCCCGCGAAAAGCTGCCGACGGTCACCGTGGAGATCACCATACGCGACACCAACCCCGCAAACGCTCCCTACCGCTCGGAAAAGGCGGCGAGGGAGGGCGTGACCCACAGCTTTGACATACGCTTCCCCTCCGAGCCTCCCACGGTGGACGGGCGGCTGCGCGCTCCCGGGGCGGGATATCCCGTGCTTGTCTGCATGGGCTCCGTCTCGGAGGAGCAGATCATCGCGCTTAACCGAAACGGCTACGCCTTCATCGCCGTCAACGACGCCACCGATCCCGACCACGGTCAGCTTGCGAAATACGAAATGCTCTATCCCCCGCAGGACCCGGTCGTATACAACGACTATTCTTTTCTGAACGACTATCCGGTGGACAGCGGCAACCTCATGCATTCCGGCTGGATGGCGAGCCGCGCCCTTGACGCGCTCGAGAACTACATGAAGCTGAGCCGTGAGGAAAAGGACGCTCTCAATCCCGACGTCACCATTCCCGACATAGACGTATATTCCTCCGCGATAACCGGCTGCTCCAACAACGGCAAGCGCGCCATAGTCGGCGGCGTGTTCGACACGGGCGACAACGGCGACACGCGCTTTGACGTTATCGCGCCGAGCGATCCCGGCGGCGGAGGCGCCACCGGCTTCCGTTACGCCACCGAGGGCCAGCTTTTCAGCTATGAACCCCCCGTGCAGAACGGTCCGGGCGGTCCGGTGGTGCACGATTACGCCTACGGCTTCAACGAGACCACCCAGCG
>DBWE01000182.1:3576-5383 GCA_002308315.1 Clostridiales bacterium UBA1246
TGGTTCGGCGACCGCGCGCAGATCCTCACCGTGAGACCGGACCTTTCCGACAATATGCCCTTCGACGCCCATTCTCTCCTTGCGGCCTTTGCCACCTCCCGCGACAGGCGCTACGTCATCACCTGGACGGGCGAGGGCCAGGACGCCTGGCTGAACAGTCCCGCCACCGCGCTGAACGTCATGGCAGCCCGCGAAGCCTTTGAATTCGTCGGCCAGGGCGGCAATATCGCCGTGATCGTGCGCGATCAGGCTCATGCCAATCAGGACCGCGACATGGCCGAGCTTATCGCCGTGATGGACCGCGCCTTCTACGGTGCGGACAAGGTCGTGCGCAAATATCATCCCGAGCTGACCGGCCCGGACGGGAGGCTCGCAGCCGACGGCAGCGGCTCGATCCTGCCCGAAAAGGTCTTTGACTCCGCGGCGGATATGGAGCGCAGCCCGTATTTCATCCCGAGCGCCTTCATCAACTGGAGTCGTCCCGGAAAGCACGTGCTGTGGACCGAGTCAAATTCCGTGACCGAGGGCGTGCCGATCACGATCACCTTCCATACCGACGCCGAAAGGGTCGAGCTTCTGCTGACCGACGGCACTACCGTGCTGAGCTCCGAAGTACATGACGGCACGGCGAAAATATCCCTTTCCTCCCGGCAGGCGCGTCCGGGGCTGTATATGGCTTCGGCGAAGGGCAGCAAGGACGAAAAAAGGATAGAAATACGCGGCTGGACCGTCAACGACGCTCTCCGTCACGCGATCACCGACAACAGTGCCCTCGGCAACGACGTGGGCTCCGGCATAGCCTTTACCACTCCGCTCACCAACTACGACAGCCCCGACGATCCCGTAAGGCTGTATCTGGGCGGCGTCGAGCTTCCCGCGGATACTTTTGATTACGACAACAAGGTTTACATAAACGGTCAGACGTTCCCTCAGAGCGGTTATCTTCAGCCTTACGGCGCCACGGTGACTCTTTATCCGGACACCGAGGGATATAAGCTGCCCGTGGGCGAAAAAACCGTTTTCTCCATCCGCAACGCGAAGCTCGAGGCGCTCCGGGACTTTGTGATAAACATGGACGTCGAGCTCGAAAAATACGATCCCAACGCCTCAAATCCCAAGGCCGCCCCGCGCATGCGTTTCCGTCCGACCTACAACTGTCCCACTCCGCAGACCCCCGTATGGGAGCCCGAGCAGCGGCAGAACACCCCCCGGCTCGGCCTTCCCAAGGACGAAGACCGCTGGCCGCTCCTCGGCAACTGGGCCTCGGACTATGACGAGAGCGGCTCTTTGAAGCCGCTTGACGAAATACGCCCGCTGTATACTCCCGCCCGGGCTTCCGCCTACAATGCGGAGATCAGCCTTTCGGCTGCGGACAAGGACGGCTTCACGGTGTCCTTCGGCGCGCCGGTACGCACCGGCGACATGGGCATAGCGGTCAACAAGGTATCCGGCTTTGAGTTCAGCTGGTCCGGGGACGGCCGCAGCCTGCGCGTAGCTTACTCCTCTCCCGTTCCCGCGGGAACGGAAGTCACGGCCTTTATCTTCCGCTCCGTCGACGGCGAGGGCAATATGATAGGCGCCCCCGTAAAGCTCACGGCAAAAGCGTAAAGCCGATATCGTCAGAAGGACTTTGCCTGCAAATTTACCCGGCCCCGGAAAAACCGGGGCCGGGTTCTTTTCATGTATGCATGACGCTTTCGTCAGACTATTCGTTTGAAGTTTTTGTCTATCTGCCGCTTCGTGATCCGCATGGCTACCGGACGCCCGTGCGGACAGTATTTCACGCTGCCCGACATTACGGCGGGCA
>DBWE01000182.1:5401-13965 GCA_002308315.1 Clostridiales bacterium UBA1246
GAGCCTCTTCCCCGCTTTCACGGCGGCCTTGCAGGCGACCGTCGCGAGCACTTCGGCCTCCGGGCCGATACCGTTCGGCTTTCTTCCGGTCCTGATAGCTTCCGCCATCTGACTCAGCAGCGCTTCCGCGTCCTCCGCGTCCACGTCGGCAGGCATCGCGCGGACGAGGAGCGTGCCTCCCCCGAAATCGTCTGCCTCGAAGCCCGCCTTTTCAAGAAGCTCGGCGTTCTCCAGAAGCAGCTGCATGCTTTCCGGCGGCAGCTTTACCGTCAGCGGAGCAATAAGCTGCTGGGACATCCGGTCCCGCAGTTCTTCCGCAGCCATGAGACGGTCGAAAATGATGCGCTCATGGGCGGCGTGCTTGTCTATGAGTATGAGCTCGTCCTCCGACTCGACTATCAGCACTTCGTTGAACGCCTCGCCGATGATGCGGTAATAAGGCGTTTCTTCCTTTTCCGCCTGCCGGGGCGTTTCCGGCCTTTCCCCTGTCACGGTACGCGGCGGCTCCTGCTGCGCCGGCGGTTCCGGTTTCACCGGCGGCTCCGCTGCCGGCGGAGGGGGCGCTTTTTCTTCCGTCCTCTGCGTTCCGTAGCTTACGGGGTTTGAACGGAACACCAGCTGATCCACGATTTGCCGCATCTTCGCCGGAGGCACGTTTTCTTTTTCCCTCTCCCGCGGCGGCGCGTACGTATCGGAGCGTCTGCGCTCCGGTACGGGCATGGGCGGCGGAGCGGCGTCTGCCGCCGTATTATCCCCGCGGTCTTTTTTGCCTCCGAGCTCAATTTCCGGGCGCTCCCGCTCTCCGTTCAGGGCGGCGAGCACGCTGCGGTAGACCGCGTCGAATATCTGCTTGTCCTGATAAAACTTTATCTCCGTCTTTGCCGGATGTATGTTTACGTCCACGGCGCCGAGCTTAAGCGTCAGGTAAAGGACGCAGCTCGGGAAGCGCCCGGTAAACAGCGAGTTTTTATACGCCTGTTCAAGCGCCGCCTGCAGCAGCTGAGATTTTACGCATCTGCCGTTTACGAAGAAGAACTGGTTTGACCGGCTGCCCCTGGCGGCCGAAGGCAGCCCGACGAAGCCGCTCACGCCGACGCCCTCTCCGCTCCCGCCCGCGGGCAGCAGCTCCTTCGCGAAATCCCGGCCGAGCACGGCGTATATGCAGGACAGCGTGTCCCCGTCTCCCGGAGTATGGAAAACCTCTTCTCCGTCCTTTATGTAGCTTACCGATACCTCCGGGCGGCTCAGAGCGAGCCGTATCATCGCCGCGGTGACCGCGGCGCCCTCCGCCTGATCCTTTTTCATGTATTTCAGGCGGGCAGGGGTATTGTAGAAAAGGTCCTCCGCGATCATGGTGCTGCCGTCGGGACAGCCCGCCTGCTCCCGGGAGATGACCTGCCCGGCCTCGAGAACGAGCGCGGTGCCTTCGCCGCTGCCGCGCTCCCTTGTAAACAGGCGCATCCTCGACACCGCCGATATCGCCGCGAGAGCCTCGCCTCTGAAGCCGAGAGTCCCTATGGCTTCCAGACCGTATTCATCCTTCAGCTTGCTGGTCGCGTGGCGCAGGAACGCCGTCTCCGCGTCCTGCGGAGACATACCCCTGCCGTCGTCCGTAACGCGGATATAGCTCATCCCTCCGCGCTTTATTTCCACTGCGACGCTGTGCGCGCCGGCGTCCACGGAGTTTTCGAAAAGCTCCTTCACCACGGACGCGGGCCGCTCCACGACCTCGCCCGCAGCTATCAGATCGGCAACGTGCTGAGGCAGCCTGTTTATGATGTTCATGCCTGTTTTATGACTATGGGCAGACCCTTGACCAGCCTCGGGTCGGCGTCTATCACGGCTGTGCTTCCGGGGCCGCATTCGCAGCGGGACACGTCGAGCACTATCGAGGTGGCGTCTATCCCGCCGAGTATGCAGGCCTTCTTCCCACCGACTCTGATCACCGGGTCGGACGGGCAGCGAAACAGCGAAGCGCGCTTCCGCTCTCCGGACAGGCCCACGCCGTTGTACCAGCCCACGTCGAGCATGGCGGTCTTTTCCGTCCTGCCCATTTTTCTGTTCATGTCATGGCCGGCGTTCTTGCCCTTGGCCGCCCAGTCGATCTCCTCGAGACTTGCCTCGATATATCCCGCCTTCGTCAGCTCTCTGCCGCCGTTGGGGACGCGGCCGATCATGGCCGGGCCGAAGCACATACAGGATCTTTCCCCGAAATCCCAGCGCTTCTGCGCGGCGGGATCGAGAGCCATGAGAAGCCCCGTGTCTGTCCCCTGCTCCTGCAGCTTGGTGACGCAGGCGACGAATTCATCGGCCTGCGCCTTGGCGAGCTTTTCGTTCTTCATGGGCGCTATGCGGGTATAGAGCCCCTCGACCTTGATGCCCTTCATGTGCTGAAATACGTTGAGTATCTTATCGGTCTCCTCGCTCTGGAAGCCGTACTGGCCGAAGCCGGTGTCTATCCTGATCATCGCCTGAGCGGGCGCTCCGCGTCCCTCGGCCAGGCTGTTGAGGGCGATGGACGCGTCGTATGAGCCGACGGTGAAAATAACGCCCAGCTCCAGAAGCTCCTTCAGTTCCTCCGTTTCCGTCACGGAACGCAGCATCAGTATCCTGCTGTCGGCAAAGCCCGCGCCGCGCAAGGCCGAGGCGTCCCGCATTTCCGTCACGGCGAAATCGGTTATCCCGTCCTCCGCGCATATGCCCGCGGCGTTCACAACGCCCATGCCCTGGCCGTTCGCGCTGAGGTCCGCCATCAGCCTGACAAAGCCCGCCCGTTCGCGGATCACGGCGAGGTTTGTCTTGACCACCGTTTTGTCGATCACGACAGTTCTCATGTTCATTCGCCTGCCTTGCTTTAAATTTGTGTTTTTCGATCCCTGCGGACCGTCGGGAAAAACCGAAGCTCTTTCCTCCGGCCGCCGCCGCGGCAAGCGCGGCTGCCGAAGTGATTTTTCTTTTATACAGTATAGCAAACAAAAACAAATATTTCAACGGCGGCAAATAATAAAGCGCCTTCAAAAAAGCGATGCAAACGGCGGCATTTCGCGCTCCCGTCATTGTTCACGCCGTTCCCGCCGCCGTCCGGCAGGACATATAAAACCGCAAATCGTTTCTTAATGCCATTCCTTTTTCAAAACGGCATACTGATACGTGTTTTCATACCGCGGCAAGCCGTCCGGATCATTCACAAACGATATGAACTCCAAAAACAGGCCTTCGCGGCGCATACCGAGTCTTTCGCAAAGACGCTGACTTGCCGTGTTGTAATCCTCGGTGTATGCGTATATCCTCCGCGCGCCTTTTTCATTGAACAGGTAATCGAAGAAAGCGTGGGCGGCTTCGTAGGCGTAGCCTTTGCCGGTGTAATCCGGATTCAGCATCCGGCACGGGCTGAAAGTGTCTTTCGGGTCGTTTTCATCGGCGTGCTGTTCTCCCGTTTCGGGATAGGCGTCGATTTCGCCGATCACCTTGCCGCTCTCCTTCAGTACGATGGCAAAATAATACTCCGTCTCGCCTGTACGGTTTTTCATCTCCGCGACCGCTTCGTCAAGCGAGTTCAGCTTCATGCACGTGAAGCAGTTGACCGACGGCTCTTTCAAATATTCGTAAACGTCCGCCGCGTCGCCCTCGTCGAACGGGCGGAGGATAAGTCTTTCGGTTTCTATGATCATTTTTTACCCCTTCATACCGTAATATGTCATTTCAATGTTTTCTCGGGCACATGCGCATAGAATACGCGCTTGGGCCGATATGACAGAATTTGCTCCCAGTCACTTTCCGACTGTGCATTCTCCGTATATGCTCCGAGATATTCGAACGGTTCAAGATCCCCGACAAAACAGTCGCCGTCATCAAGGACAAGAGAAACGCTGTCTTCGGAATGGCTCGGCGTGCGGATGATCTCGCCGCGAATACCCATGCGTGACAGAAAGCTTCTGCTATCTTTGCAGGCGATAACCGCAGCCTGCGTTTCATCGATCGGAGGACAGCGGATTTTGTCTCTTGCAAAAATACTGTCCGAATAATGGATAAAGTCTTTTTGCGCATCTACCATCAGCAGCTTTACGCCCTGCTTCATCAGCTCGCCGATAAGCCCCATATGATCCGGGTGATAATGCGAGGCTAAAACATACTTTATGTCTTTTACGGCAATACCGTTTTGCTTTACAGCCCTGCAGAAGGCAGGCAATGTTCCGGCGTAGTCCGTATCGAACAGCAGACCGCCGTTGTCGCCGGAAATAAAAAACGTATTCGTATTGCCGTATTTCAGCCGTATCATTGTTCTGACCTCTGCCGACGTCGATTGTCGGGATCATTTCTTCTTGCGTCCCGGAATTCGTTGAACCGACCCGCTTCAAACGGCGCTCTCTGCGGCTCCCGTCTGTTTTATGATCGGCCGGCGGGTGTGCCGGATGATAAATGCAGTTTTATTTTCCGCCGGCGTCCAGCATTTTAATAACGATCCGGCTTGAATTGTCTGCCGCTGTGTCACCGAAATTCTCATAGCTCTCGTGTGCGTTCCCGTCCGCTTTGTCGGAAAGCGCGCGTATCACCACGAAAGGAATTTTGTATTTGATGCAGACAACGGCGACCGCCGCTCCTTCCATTTCGCAGGCGCAGCAGTCGTAGTCGCTCCGCAGTTTCTGCACGTATTCACTGTTTGCGATAAACTGGTCGCCTGTCGCGACCGTTCCCCTGAAGACGTGATTTTCTCCGACGACTTCGACCGCGGCGTCGTAAGCGAGCTGTACAAGCTGCGGATCGCAGTCGTAGTAAACGCCCGCCTCGTTTCCGAAACCGGGATCGCCCGAACGCCATTCAAACCCGTCGTTTGAAAGAATGCCGTAATCATGTTCGACAAGACGGGTGGCGATGATCTCGTCGAGCACCTGCGTTTCGTCCGCGACTCCGCCGGCGATGCCCGTGAATATAACTTTCGATATCGGGTACTTTATCATCATGGCCGTGGCAGCGGACGCCGCTCGTATCTTCCCGATCCCGGCGCGTGTGATAACTACCGGCTGTCCGTGCAGACTGCCGACGTGATATTTTACGTCTGCCACGGTATCCACGCGGTCGATCACCGCTTCTTTCAGCAAAAGGTCGATCTCATTATCCATAGCGGAAATGATCCCGATATATTCCGTCGGCTCTTCGGGTTTTTTCGCGCATCCGCAAACGAGCGCCGAAAACATTACGCATACCAGAAGCAGTGCAGTCAGTCTCTTTATCATTTGTATTTTCCTCTCGTTTTCTTTGCTGCTGTCTCCGTATTTTCCGCAGCCGGAAAAGCCGGCTCCGCAGATCCCGATCTGTCGGGGTCATTTTTCATTATGCTTGAAAAGTTTGGATTTTTCAATCCGTTTTTTCTTGAATGAAGACGCCCCGTTCCTTGATCGGCCCCGCAGGTGCCCGACAAAATGAATAGTGAGATCGCGGCTTTGCCGTGTTGAAATCTTCGGGCAAAGCCCTCAAGTGAAATCGAGCGTTTCACGTTCGGTGAAATCAAAATCCGCCCGCCCGCCGTCAAGGCGGATTTCACCACGAAGTGATTTCACCCGGGCGAAGCGAGGATTTATCCCACCCGACAGGGTGGATTTAGTTGAAAGAAACCCCTTTTGTCGTGGTAGACAAAAGAGGTTTCTTTTATGGTGCCGGCGGCGGGAATCGAACCCGCACGGTGTTGCCACCGGGGGATTTTAAGTCCCCTGCGTCTGCCTGTTCCGCCACGCCGACAGTTCAGAGGCTGAGCCATTATAGCACCCGCGATTTTTACTGTCAATCGGACGCTGTGCGGCCGCCTCAGTCGATCACTCTCACCGCGCTGATGACCGGCTGATCCTTCGCGAGCACGGTACCGTTGTTGTCCTGCACCGGAGTGTTCTCACAGATGAGGTCTACTATCTCCATGCCGGAGGTGACGTGTCCGAAAGCGGCGTACTGTCCGTCAAGGAAGGTGCTGTCCTCGTGCACGATGAAGAACTGCGAGCTTGCGCTGTCATAGCTGTACGAAGCTCTTGCCATGGATATGGTCCCGCGCACGTGGCTTATCTCGTTCTCCACTCCGTTCAGCGCGAATTCGCCCTTGATGTTCGTCCCGCTGCCTCCTCTGCCGTTCCCCTGCGGATCTCCGCCCTGGATCATGAAGCCGTCGATTATGCGGTGAAAGGTCAGTCCGTCGTAAAAGCCCGATTTTGCGAGGCCGATAAAATTATCCACGGTGATCGGCGCGGTCTTGCCGTCCAGCTCCACGCATATCGTTCCGTAGTTTTCAACGTCGATCTCCACGTGATGGGTGGTTTTGTCACCGCAGCCCGCGAAGCACGTAAGCAAAAGCGCCGCGGCAAAAAGAACAGCGATTTTTTTCAAGGGGATCCCTCCGGTAGTTCATGTTCCCGGCGCGCCTTGCCCGGGGCACGGCGCGGTCTTTCGGGACAGAGGCGGAACGCCTCTCACGGTCGCGTCCATTGTATCACAGCTCCGGGCTTTTTTCCATAGCTTGTCATGTGTTTTCTTCATTCTGTCGGATATTATAAATCCGCGGGACACGCTCCGCCGGCGGTCGGGCAGCGGGAGCATATGTCCGTCGCCTTCGCGGCGTGTCCGGCCGGCAGAAGCCCCGCGGATATCCCGGGGCTTTTGCTGATTTTTGTCGAAATACCTGTTGCTATCCTTCCCCGCGTTTGTTATTATATTTAAAAGACTCGGGCGCCTTTTACGGGCGCGTGATGTCCTCGGTCTCCGCCGCAGCGATCATTCAATACGTATCGAAAGAGGTCAGGGTGTTTTGTCACCTTTCGGGGATAAAAAGAAATACTCCTTTCTGTCGGGCAGAACGGTCCCGGCAGCAGCGCTGTGCGTCCTGTTCTGCGCCTTTTTCATCTATCTTTGTCTTACCGACTCTTTTTCATTCCCCTCTCCCGGGGAAGCTCCGCAGCCGGACGCCGCCGTATCCGACGCCCCGGAGATCGAAGCTCCCGAAGCCGAAGAGCTCCCCTCTCCGCGCCCCGAGCTGCTGCGCACCGTGCTTTCGCCGGGCCCGAACGACAGGTTTTCCAAATTTCCGCGGCTTGACTCTCTCGACTCCGACGCCGTGTTCTTCTCCGATAATCTGAAATACGTTTTTTCCGACGGTCACGGCGACCCGCTTTACCGCTACGAGTTCGGCGCCGACATCCCGGAGAGCGACGCCGTTGACGACGGCTATTTTTCCGACTCCGCTTTCATAGGCAACTCCATCATGGAGGGCTTCATGCTCTACGGCGGGATCAAAACGGCCGATTACTATGCAAAAAAGTCCATAAACGTGGTCAATATAAGCACGAACAAGGTCATTCCCTCCCCCGACGGCGATATCACCATCATGGAGGCTCTCGCCTCGAAGGATCACGCCAAGATATTCATACTCCTCGGGATAAACGAGATAAGCTTTACCGCGGAGCATTTCTGCGAGTGTTACAGCTCTCTTATTTCGGATATCCGCGCTCTGCAGCCCGACGCGGATATTTACATTCTCTCTCTTACTCCCGTTACCCGCTCCAAATCCGAGGACGGCTCCAAGTTCAATAAGGACAACATACTCGCGTATAACGAAAGTCTGCGCCGTCTTGCCGCGAAGGACAAGGTACATTACGTGGATATCTACGGCTCCATGGCCGACGAGGAGGGCTTTCTGCCCGAGGACGGGAGCTTTGACGGCATCCATCCCTACAGTCAGTATTACCGGCAGTGGGCCGACTGCCTCAGAACACATACCGTGGTCACGGCCGATCGCCGTCAAAAGGAGTAAAGGAACATGAAAAAAACGCTTGTCTTCTTTCTGATCATCATTTTTGCGGTTTTGTACGGCTGCGGTACGAAGCCCGCCGATATCGACATTTCTTCTCTCGCCGATTCCGTCATGGCCGGCTCCGCCTTTTCCGACGAGCTTGCCCCGGCAGACAGTCAGATAGGCTGCTACCTTTACGGCGTCGACCCCGCCCTTCCCGAAAATTCCGTTTTCCTGTTTTCCTCCGGCGCCACCGCCGAGGAGCTTGCGGCGTTCAAAATGCGCAGCGCGGCCGACGCCGAGACCGTTGAGACCGCCGTTCGGGAGCGCATATCCGCCCAGCGCGCTTCCTTTGCCGACTACAATCCCGACGAGGTCCCGAAGCTGGACAGGGCCGTTGTGAAGCGCTCGGGAGTGTACGTCGTGCTCTGCGTCGCGGCCGACTCTTCCGCTGCCGAAAGCGCCGTTGACGCGTTTTTCCGCTGATGCGGCTGAATTATACCGTCCCTCCCGAGGACGGAGGGCGTAAGCTCAACAACATTCTCAGAGACCGGATGCGGCTTTCCGCCACTCTGTTGAGGCGGCTGAAGGCCGCTTCCGCCGTTTACGTGGACGGTCTGCCGCGCCATACCGATTATCGCGTCTCCGCCGGCGAGCTCGTCAGCGCGGACGTCACCGAGCCCGCGGCCGATTACCCGCCCGAGCCCGGAGATATAGAAGTGATATACGAGGACGAATGGCTGCTCGCTCTGAACAAGCCCTCGGGCATGCTGATACATCCTTCCCACAGCCGCAA
>DBWE01000182.1:13974-14603 GCA_002308315.1 Clostridiales bacterium UBA1246
GAGGGCACGCTTGCAAACAGGGTCTTGTATTACGTGCTTTCCCGCGGCGGCGAGAACGTCCACGCGGTAAACCGCCTTGACCGGGACACCGGCGGCATAGTGCTTTTTTCAAAAAGCGGATACGTCAAAAATCTCATGAGCGNNCGCGATAAAATACAAGGGCTATTCCGCTGCCGTCTGCGGCGCTCCGGATCCCCCGTCCGGCAGCATAGTGCTTCCCATACGCCGCGTTGAAGAGGGCGGCATGCTGCGCGCCGTGCTTCCCGACGGAGCCTACGCCCGCACCGACTATCGGACGGAGGCCACCGACGGCAGCATAAGNNACCGGCCGCACCCATCAGATCCGCGTGCACTGTCACGCGATGGGCTTTCCCGTTCTGGGCGACCGCCTTTATTCCGGCGCCGCGTCGGCAGAGCTTTCCGAGCGGCTCGGCATATCCTCTCAGCTGCTGTTTGCCGACCGTCTCGAGTTCATCCACCCCATTACCGGCGCGTCCGTGCGCCTCGCCCTGACCCCTCCCTGGGAGGCCGGGATAGTCAGCCTGATTTTTCGGGAAAAACATATTGACATTTCTCCGAACGTGTTGTAAAATGCAAAAGCTGTGGCCCGGTAGTTCAGTCGGTTTAGA
>DBWE01000102.1:0-2101 GCA_002308315.1 Clostridiales bacterium UBA1246
GGCTGGTATAGGTTCCGTCTGCTTAAGCCACCTGACCGTATCCGCTACGCTGCTTTCCAGGGGCCGCGGCGAGTAACCCAGAGCCGCTTCCGCGGCTTTCCTGCTGAAAAGACCGTTGGACTCAAGCACGGCGACGGAGTACGGGGTGAAGAACAGCGGACGTTTTTTTCTGAGGCTGTATCTTTCGTATAAGGGCGCGGCGAGCCTTGCAAGGCATATCGGCAGATAAGACACCGTCCGTCTTATTTTCAGCGCTTTTTTCGCCGCGTTCAATATGTCGCGCACCGAGGCGTACTGTCCGGAAAGTATATATCCGCGCCCCGGCAGACCGTGCTCCGCGCAGGCGGCTATGCCCGCGGCCACGTCGCGCACGTCAACGAAATCGTACCCGCCCTTCACCGCAAACGGGAGCCTTCCCGCAATGAAGGACAGGAGCATGCTTGCGGCGCTTCCTTTTCCGCTGTCGCCCGGGCCTATGATGCCCGACGGGAAAACCACGCTTGCGTTCAGTCCGCGCTCCGCCGCCTCGAATACGAGCGAGGTCGCTATGGCCTTGCTCTTCGCGTAATCGCCCTTGACGAGTCCGGGGGAAAACACGGCGTTTTCGGTCATCTCCGTACCCTTCGGCTTTTCCGGTATGGCATGGACGGAGCTGACGTACACCAGCTTGCCGACTTTCCCGCCCTCGCAGTGCCGAAGGATGTTGTTCGTTCCTCCCACGTTTACCCGATAGATCGCGTCGCCCGGATCCGAAGCCACGGAAACGATCCCGGCGCAGTGGATGACGCAGCTGTTTTCATCCGCCCCGGAAAGGAAACGCTCCGCCGCCCTGTCGTCGCACACGTCGCCGCGGACGATATCCACGCCGTCCGGCAGCTCGCCCGCGAGGGCGTCGTTTTCCAGGACAAGCGCGCATATCTCCGCGCCTTTTTTCCTGAGCTCCTCAGTGACCGCGCGGCCGAGAAAACCCGTCGCGCCCGTAATATAATACCTTTTATACACGGCGCCTGCCTCCTTTTTCTCAGACAAGTGTTGATTATCTTTCACATGTATATTATAATCTCCCCGGCGAACGTCGGCAACCGACAATGTTCGCCGGGGAGAAAGATAATCGACAAACGCCGCACGGATGTTCGGAAACGGAGGCTCTTAATGAAAAAAACAGACGCGAGGGTACGCTACACACGCCGCGTATTGAAGGAAGCTTTTCTTTCGCTGCTGAGAGAAAAGCCGGTCAACAAGATCACGGTCAAGGAGGTCTGCGAGGCCGCGGAGCTCAACCGCGCGACCTTTTACGCGCATTACAGCGACTGCTTCGATCTTATGGAAAGCATAGAGCAGGAGCTGATCGACGCTTTCGAAGGCTCGCTCAAGCTGCTGGACACCTCCGGGGTAAGCGCGCTCATCGAGGCGATATACGCCCTGGTCGAGCAGAACAAGGACGCCTGCCGGGTGCTTGTTTTCAACGGTGCGAGTCCCTCCGTTCTCGGCCGGATGATCGACCTCGCCCGCGCGGAAAGCATAGGGTATTGGAAAAAGCAGCTTCGGCATGCCTCCGACGAAGAACTGGAAATGCTCTATACGCATCTGTCGAACGGACTTATGCACGTAGTCGTGGGGGGATACGAAAAATACAGCCGTGAGGACGTCGTCCGTTTCGTGGACCGCATTGTAAACAGCAGTCTGGCGCTGTTTGCCTGAATACGCTGCCCTATTTTTTATACGGCTCCGACCTGACCGAAACGAAGTAATACCCCGTGTCCGATATCGCTTTTTTCAGCGTCTCCTCCGCTATCGCGCCGTCGGACAGGAACGTTGCCTCTCCGCGTTTTCTCGAAGCCGAGACCTTCTTCGCGGCGGGAAATGCTTTTCTTACGGCGTCACATATATGAGCCTCACACATGCCGCACATCATTCCGTCTATTTTTACCGTTGTTTTTATCATAGCTCTCCCTCAGCCCAGCGCCGTATCGAGCGCCATCATCACCGTAAAACCGAGCGCGAACATCACAACGCCCGTATTGGAATGCCTGCCCGCCGACATTTCGGGAATCAGCTCCTCCACAACGACATAGATCATTGCGCCTGCCGCAAACGAAAG
>DBWE01000102.1:2217-4654 GCA_002308315.1 Clostridiales bacterium UBA1246
CGCGCCCTCGGGGAAATTCTGTATCGCGATGCCGACGGCGAGCGCCGCCGCGCCTCTCGAGGTTATCTCGGGCGTTCCGGATACCAGCCCGGCGAGCACCGCGCCTACCGCCATTCCTTCGGGAATGTTGTGCAGCGTTACGGCGAGCACCATCATCGTCGTTCTTCCCGCCCTGCTTTTTATGCCCTCCGGCTGATCCTCGTTCATGTGCAGGTGGGGGATGAGCCTGTCGAGCAGCAGCAAAAACAGTATGCCTATCCAGAAGCCCGCCGCGGCAGGAACAAACGCCCATTTCCCCTTGCCGGCGCTCTGCTCGAGCGCCGGGATCAGCAGGCTCCAGATCGACGCCGCGACCATCACTCCGCCCGCGAAGCCCGTCAGTGCCCGCCGAAGCTTCGGATCCAGCTCCTTTTTCATGAAAAGCACGCAGGCGGAGCCGAGCGCCGTGCCTATAAAGGGGATCACGATCCCTTCGGATACACTCAACAGCATTTTATCCATAACAGTTCTTCCTCACCTCAGCCGGGCGCTCAAATTCACTCCGTCCGGCTGATCAAAACCGGGAACGGGCATTCCGGCGCGAGATCTTGCGAATGCCCGTTCCCGTCAGTAAGGGAGTCAAACGCCTGCTTCTATACTCTGTGATCTTTCCCCGCGGAAGCGCATCCCATGCGGCAGGAGGCGCAGTTTCCCGTACACGCGCCGGAGCCGCGCTTTTTATCTTTCGCGAGGACGGCCACGGCCATGCCCACCGCGGCAAGGACGACTGCCGAGGCAATGACCGTTACCGCGTTATTCGTCAGCCACGCAAGCACGATGATCTCTTCCCCTTTCCGACCGGCATTCAGACCTTTACGGTCTGAGTGAGCCTGGTCGCTTCCTTGTATTTTCTCAGCAGCAGCATATATATCATTCCGGCAAGCAGTGCAAAGGCCGCAATGAGGCTTACCGTATTCACGGCCGCTCCGGCGCCCGTCGACAGGCTGCCGGAAAGGAGGTTGCCGAACTGATTGATCATAAGAGCGACCGCGTAGGCAAAGCCGCACTGATAGCCGATGGCAAACCATGTCCATCCCGCGTTGTTCATCTCGCGCCTGATCGCGCCGATGGCAGCGAAGCACGGAGCGCAGAGCAGATTGAAAACGAGGAAGGAGAAGCCGGCCGTCTTAGTGGCAAAGGAGGCCGATATGCCCATCCAGTCTCCGTACAGTATGCCCATCGTTCCGACGATGTTTTCCTTCGCGACGAGACCGGTAACGGAAGCGACGGCAGCCTTCCAGTTGCCCCAGCCGAGAGGCGCGAAGATCCACGCGACGGCTTTGCCGATATGGGCGAGTACCGAAAACTCCATTTCCTCCTCGGAAAGCATGCGGAACGATCCGTCAGCCCAGCCGAAGAAGGACGTGAACCATACCACTATCGTGGAAAGCAGGATTATCGTCCCCGCCTTTTTGATGAAGGACCATCCGCGCTCCCAGGTGGAGCGGAGCACGTTTTTCAGCGTAGGCAGATGATATGCCGGCAGCTCCATTACGAACGGAGCGGGATCGCCCGCAAAGCGCTTTGTCTTTTTGAGCATGATTCCGGAAACGACGATCGCCGCCATGCCTATAAAGTACGCCGAAACGGCTACCCACGCGGAGCCTCCGAAGAGCGCGCCGGCCACCATGGCGATGAACGGCAGCTTGGCCCCGCAGGGAATGAACGTGGTGGTCATGATCGTCATACGGCGGTCGCGTTCGCTCTCGATCGTGCGCGACGCCATTATGCCGGGTATGCCGCAACCCGTACCGACGAGCATGGGTATAAAGGACTTTCCGGAAAGACCGAAGCGCCTGAAAATACGGTCAAGCACGAAGGCGATGCGCGCCATGTAGCCGCAGGCCTCCAGGATGGCAAGCAGGAAGAACAGAACGAGCATCTGGGGCACAAAGCCGAGCACCGCGCCGACGCCGGCGATGATGCCGTCCCGGATCAGGCCGTAAAGCCATTCGGGGACTCTCGCGTTTCCTTCGCCGTCAAGAAGCGCCATATCCGCCAGCGCGGGAACGCCGGGCACCCAAACGCCGTCTTCTGCGGGATCGGGCTCCTCAAAGCCTTTTTCCGCGAAATACGACACGGCTTCCCCGAACGTCATGCCGTTGGTCGTTTCCTCATCGGCGTCGGCCGGCGCCGCGTCAAAATAAACCGTCACTTTTGATACTTCAAGCGTTTCATCGTCCGTGACTTCCGTTTCCGCGGACTTTTCATCTGTCGTGAATTCTTTTATTTCGGCAAGGAGCGCGTCGGCGTCGAATTCTTCGTCCTCCGGGTCGAACTCAAAGCCGTACGCCGCAAGCGCGTTCGACGCGTCTGCGTAGTTTTCCGCCTTTTCCTCCGATGCGGCGCTTCCTATGCCGAACAGGTGGAACCCGTCGCCGAACAGGCCGTCGTTGGC
>DBWE01000102.1:4811-10388 GCA_002308315.1 Clostridiales bacterium UBA1246
ATGCTCTCCGCGTCGTCGTCGAGTTCCTTTTCCGCGGCCTTGATATCTTCCTCTATATGGGCGAAAACACCGGAGTCAAGCTTAAGAGAGCCGAGCACCTTTTCGTCCCGCTCGAATATCTTTACCGCGTACCATCTTTGCTGCTCCTCCGGAAAATCATGGACGACCGCCTCCTCGATATGGGCAAGCGCGTGTTCAACGGGGCCGGAGAATCTGTGCTGAGGCACGGTCTTTCCGTTTTTCGCCGCGTTGATCGCAGCCTCCGCCGCTTCGGCGACGCCCGTTTCCTTCAATGCCGATATTTCGACGACCGGGCAGCCGATCCGTCGGGAAAGCTCGGCGGTATCTATCTTATCCCCTTCCTTTTTGACAAGGTCCGTCATGTTTACCGCGACCACCACCGGTATGCCGAGCTCGGTGAGCTGGGTCGTCAGATAAAGGTTTCTTTCAAGGTTGGTGCCGTCGACTATGTTGAGGATGGCGTCGGGACGCTCGCCGATAAGATAGTTTCTGGCCACGACCTCCTCAAGAGTGTAGGGAGAGAGGGAATAGATGCCGGGAAGATCGGTAATGATCACGCCGTCGCGCTTTTTGAGCCTGCCCTCTTTCTTTTCCACCGTCACCCCCGGCCAGTTTCCAACGAACTGATTTGAGCCGGTCAGCGCGTTGAACAGCGTCGTTTTTCCGCTGTTCGGGTTGCCCGCAAGGGCAATTCTGATATCCATAATAAACGCTTCCTTTCTGCTCCGATGTGCTTTGAGAGGTTAGTCAGTGCTAACCTATGCCCGAAAAAAAGGGAATTAACGCGCCCGTTATTCCACTTCGATCATTTCGGCGTCCGCTTTGCGTATCGACAGCTCATAATTTCTTACGGTCACCTCTATCGGATCTCCGAGGGGCGCGACCTTGCGCACATACACCGGGGTATGTTTCGTAATGCCCATGTCCATTATCCGCCGCTTTACGGCCCCTTCCCCGTGAAGCCTGACTACCGTGGCGCTTTCTCCGATCCTGACGTCTCTTAGTGTCTTCATCTGTCATCCTCCTTATTATGCGAAGTGAGCTATACCATTATTTTCCCGGCAAGCTCACCGCTTACCGCTACGCGGCTTTCCTTGACCTTCACTATCAGGTTCCCGCCGAGCATGCTCACTACGCTTACCTCGCCCCCTACGTTGAAGCCGAGGTCCTGCAAATGTTTTTTCGTCTCGGGATCGCCGCCGATACGTTTTATTATCTGCGGCTGTCCTGCTTCTGCATAAATCAGCGGCATCATGTTCTTCCTCCCGCTGCAGTTGATTAGCAACAGCTAACTACTGCCTTGAAAAATCGGTTAGCTTTACCTAACCGAGTCTCATTATAGTTAGCATGCGCTAATCTGTCAAGAGTAATTTTATTTTTTTCTTTCGCGGGAGCGGTTCAAAGCCTCCGCCGCGGCGGGACAAGTCTGCTTTTCTGCCTGCGCTCCGTCATCTTCTTGCCTCGGAGCCGGCGTACGTATCGAAGTTTACGCTGTCTGCCACGCAGCGTCTCACCGTATCGTACACCACGAAATTGAGCCCTCTCAGATTTTTGGAATACTCCGTACCGTCGATCGCTATGGATGCGTACGACTCGCCCTCGTCCTCATATCCGGAGCTCACGATGTCATACGACCGCTCTTTATCTCCGAAGCTGCCCGACAGGAAGATACGCCCTCCCGATCTTTCCGTTATCCCCTCGTCGTCTATCACGGCGATATAGCTCTTTCTGAAATCCGTCTCCCTGTTCCACTCATGCTCAAGACCGAGCTTTTTCAGCCCCTCCGCCGTCGTGTCCCGCATGCCGCTGACCGCCTCGTCGCAGACCGCGATAAAAACGAAGAAGCGATCATCGCGAAGCAGCTCCAGGTACTCGTCGATATCGGTCGTTTCCTGCAGCCGGTAACTGTTTTTTACGTGCTCGTAAAAAGGCCTTTTGCTTTCGTACCGGCCGTCAGTCACCGAGGGCACGCCGAGGTCGTCCTTCAATATCCTTCCGATATATCGGGATATTCTTAAATTCCCCCATATATTTCCGTGCGCAACGGGATTTTCATTGGGCTGCTCGTCCTTCATCAGATCTTCCCATACGCTTTTTTCCGACATCTCGATGTAATCGACGTCATACTTTTCCGCCAGCTTTTCAACGGCGAAGCCGATCGCCGCGTCGGTATCCGCCGGCACGTCGACAAGCACGAGCCTGATGCCCCGCTCCTTGCACAGATCGGCCGTTTTCCCGAAATACTCGACCATCCTCGGATCAAGCTCATACGTCTGATCCTCATCGGTGGGAGTAAAGGGCTCAAATGCGTACAGGTTTCCTCCGTTCCCCGGAGCCCATCCCATAAGCTGAGAGCAGGTGATCTCACTGTCCGAAATGAAGTCCGTGTCTTCAAGGCCCTTCCATCTGTCATGGAAGCGGATATTCGTCAAAAACCAGCTTTCGATGCTCTGCGACCCGTCCAGAGCGCACAGCTCCCTGACCGCTTCGAGCTTCACCCTTGACCATCTCATGGGATCGAGGCATTTTCTCGTCAGCGTCTCAATGGTATTGATCGGGTCGTACCGGTTGAGAGTCCTCAGAAACCTCCCTTCCAGGACGACCACGGACGGAGTCTGAAAACGCAGTGCCTCTTTGAGCCAGTAATAGCTGAGAAAGATGCTCTGCTGTTCGGAGCCCAGATTAAAGCTTCTTATCCCGTAAGCGTCATATATCTCCATGGGTGAGAAAGCGTTTACGCAGTGGCTGCTCCCCAGGAAAAGAACGTCTATACTGTTTTTTTCCATTTTGTAGAATGCGTTATATGCCGCCGTCGTCGGCCAGGGGCTGTTTGCCAGGTAGTATTCGGGCATCAGAACGGAATTGACCGTCAAGAGGACAAAAAGCAGGAGCGCCAGAAAGAGCGCGGCCCTGATCACCGATTTGATCTTCATCAAAATCCTCCGTAAATAAAGTCCTGAGCGTTAAAGCCGAAACCGTAGGTGCCGAACACCCAAATGAATACGATCGCGCATATGTAAACGGCCCAGCGGATAATCAGATGCTGTTCGCGAAAGCGCTCATGCAGGGAAACGCCCTTCTCCTGCGCCCGGCTGACGGCGCCGAGGATGAGCAGCGAAAGCCCCAGAAGCCCGAACTCACGGTAATCCATGCCCAGCTCGAAAAAGCGCGCGCCGAATATCCTCCAGGGATTGTAATACCTGAAAGCGTCGCGTATCAGTCTTATGCCCGTTTCAAGGTCTTTCGCCCTGAAAAGTATCCACGCGGCCGTTACAAGTATGAAAGTGCCGAGCCTTTTCACGCTCTTGTAAAGCATCGAATCGCGGGCGACGCCTGCCGCCTCGTATGCTTTTTCCTTAACGGCATGAGTGCAGTCACCGATCATCTGGTATATCGCGTGTACGCCTCCCCATACGATAAACTGCAGATAATTCCCGTGCCAGAATCCGCTTACGAGGAAGGTGACGATCAGATTGACGTACTTTCTTGCCCTGCCCTTTCTGCTTCCTCCCAGGGGGATATAGATGTAATCGCGCAGCCACGTGCTTAATGAAATATGCCATCTTCTCCAAAAATCCTTTATCGAAAGCGAAAGGTAGGGACGGCCGAAATTCTCCGGCAGCCTTATCCCGAAAAGCAGGGCGACGCCCTGGCAGATAAGAGTGCAGGAATAAAAGTCCGTATAAAGCTGAAAAGCGTACAGGACCGCCGCGAGTATTATGCAGCTGCCCACCATGGAACCGTCGCCGTCAAAAACGAGACTTACAAATCCCGCGGCCTTATCCGCGATCATATACTTGAGGAAAAAGCCGAATATGATCTTTTGAACGCCGTGCATGACTTTTTCCGAGTCATAACGGTGGCTCCCGAAGAGCTGATCCTTCATGAATTCGTATCTCGGGATCGGGCCCTGGATGATATAAGGGAAAAACGTGGAAAACAGCAGGTGCTTGAGCGGGTTTTTCTGCGGCACGATCTTCCCGCTGCCGCAGTCCGCCGTGTAGGCGATCAGCTGGAGCGTGAAAAACGACAGTCCTATCGGCGCGACGGGATTTGTTTTCAGATCGAATAACGTACCGTTGAGCTTTATCGTTATCAGCGGCGCGGCGGCAAGTATCACGCTCACAGCAGTTATTATCTTTTTCAGGCGCGGCCTTTCGCCGTATTTATGCGCCGCGATCCCTCCGGCATAGCTCACGGCCACAGGGAGCGCAAGCCATGCGACGGAGCCGGCGTCCCTGATGACGAGCGCGTAAAAGAACACGGAGCCCGCCAGCAGCACGCACCATTGGAAGCGGCCTTTGAATATCGCTCCGACGGCATAGTACGCCAAACAGGCGATAATGACGAATATATAGAATTCAAGCGCCAAATAACTCATGGTTTTTTCCTGCCTCGCTCGGAATGTGGTAAATGCGGAGAAATACCGGAGAGCGTTCGGTGTGTTCCCCGTTTTCAGCGATATGATCGCTGTTCTGTCGATCGGCAAGCGGTCTTGCGGCTAAGATACTGCCTGCCGCAGTCCGGTCTTTTCAGCGCCGCGGGTCATCTTCCCGATGATCCGCGGCGCGTTATTCTTTTACCGTTTCTCCGAAAACAGTATCAGCGAAAACCAGGTAACGATGTTTCCGCCGTTGAAAAAGTCCATGCCGTGCTTTTCCGCAAGCTCGGTCACTATGATACCGTGGCTCTCCACGCAGGGGAACATGCGCTCCGGATGACGGCAGGGCTTTCCTTCCGTATAGGCGCAGCTTTCGCATACGGCGCAGGCCTCGGTAGACAGCGTCAGCACCTCGCCGTACAGCTCCGCCGCCATATCGCGCACCTTTCGCGTGATCTCCTCATGGGGGGCCCTGGTGGACAGCGTTTCCTCAATATCCGCGATATCGCTCACCTCGGTCACCGTGGAGAAAAGCAGTCCGTCTGTAAAGCGCATGCATTTTTCGCGGCACTGCTCCACCGTGCCCACGGCCGGAGGGCATGCCCAGGTCCTGCCGTACATTGGACATTCGGTACGGCAGATATATCGCACGTTTTCGGAAAACACCAGCTCGTCCGTGCTTATGAATACATACTGCAGCAGCGGCAGGCCGCGAAGCTTTTCCTCGAGGAGCTCTCCGCTCACTTTTCCTTGTAATACAGCCCGCAGTGACAGTAGCCCTCAAAATCGGGGTCGGCGGTCTGCTCGCGGAATTCCCTGCACATGCACTTGTTGTCCTCGGTCTTTTCCACGCGGCAGGGGCAGTAGCCTCCCTTTTTCTTCAGTCCCTCTTTTATGACGCGGACGGTCTCGGCGTCTTCATTCAGTCGTATCTTCATTTCAGCGCCTCTATGGTCTCTATAAGCTGCGGCTTTCTTCTTACGCCGGTCAGCCTCGCGGCCTCGCGGCCGTCCTTGAAGAACACCAGCGTGGGAATGGCGCTTATGCCGAACACGGCGGCAAGCCCCTCTTCCCTGTCCACGTCGATCTTGCCGAATTTCACGCCTTTGAACTCATCGGCAAGCTCCTCGATAACGGGCGCCATTATGCGGCAGGGGCCGCACCATTCCGCCCAG
>DBWE01000102.1:10476-10855 GCA_002308315.1 Clostridiales bacterium UBA1246
TATTTTACAATTCCGCAAGCTGCCTGAAGCTGTCCTTCAGCTTCGGGTAAAGGCCGGTGTATACGCGGTAAAACTCATCGTACCTCGCGTGCTTTTCCGCGTCGGGCATAAGCTCGTCCCTGTCGTGTACCATGGCCCGGCAGGCCTCCGGCACCGTGGGATATATCCCCGCTCCCACGGCCGCAAGCACCGCGACGCCGAGCGCCGGACCCTCCGTGCATTCCACGGTCCTCGCGGCTACGCCGAAAACGTCCGCGAGCATCTGCCGCCAGAACGCGCTTTTGGCTCCGCCGCCGCAGGCGTATATCCGCGATATATCCGTCCCCATGCCCTTGAGTATTTCAAGACCGTCGCGCATGGAGTACGACACGCCCTCCAT
>DBWE01000102.1:10893-17705 GCA_002308315.1 Clostridiales bacterium UBA1246
CGGCAGTCCGCGTCGAGATGCGGGGTCCTCTCGCCCATGAGATACGGCAGATATATGAGTCTGTCGGCGCCCACGGGCACCTTTTCGGCCAGCCTGTCCAGCTCCGCGTAGCTCATGTCCGCGGCGAGATTGTTTCTGAACCACTGCACGGACAGGCCCGCGGCCTGCATCACGCCCATGACGTGCCAGGCTCCCGGCACCGCGCAGCAGAAGGTATGCACCCTGCCGAGGGGGTCTATCGCTATTTTGTCCGAATGGGCGTAGACTACTCCCGACGTGCCTATGGTGGCGAAGGCGCTCCCGTCGGTCACCACGCCCGTTCCCACGGCCGCGGCGGCGTTGTCTCCCGCTCCGCCGACCACCGGCGTCCCCTCGGCGAGCCCCGTCGCCGCAGCGGCCTCGGCCGTAACGCGGCCCGTTATCTCGGGCGACTCGTACACTCTGCCCAGCAGCGAGGGGTCTATCTCCAGCGCGCGCAGCACCTCGTCCGACCAGCGGCGGGCGGGAACGTCGAGCAGCTGCATTCCGGACGCGTCGCTGACCTCGGTGGCAAACTCGCCCGTCAGCCGCCAGCGCAGATAGTCCTTCGGAAGCAGTATGTGCCTGCAGCGGGCGTATATCTCCGGCTCATTGGCGCGCACCCATAGTATCTTGGAGGCCGTAAAGCCCGTCAGCGCGGGGTTGGCGGTGATCTCTGTAAGCCTTTCGCGGCCTACCCGCCGGGTGATCTCCCCGCATTCCTTCGCCGTGCGCTGATCGCACCATATAATGCTTTTTCTCAGCACCTTTCCGTCCCCGTCGAGCATGACGAGGCCGTGCATCTGTCCCGAGATCCCCACTCCGGCAACGTCTCCCGGGGCGACGCCGCTCTTTTCGATGACGCGGCGCACCGTCTCCATGCCGGCGCGGGCCCAGTCGTCCGGGTCCTGCTCCGCCCAGCCGTTCTGAGGCTGATAAAGGGGATATTCCTCCGCGGCCTCGGCCACGGGGACGCCGTCGGCGTCGAACAGTACGGTCTTAGTGCCGCTGGTGCCGAGGTCTATGCCTATAAGGTATGCTTTCATCGCTCCGCCCCGCTTTCTTCTTTTATCCTGCCCCGGCTCCGCTCAGCCGAAGAGTATCTCGTTGACTATCCTCTGCAGATATTCCTGCTTTCCGGAGGGAGGCGCGGCGGGCTTGCCGAGCCTGACCGCCATATCCGAAAGCTGCGCGAGCGTGGTCTTGCCGGCGCGTATGTCGGCGCCTATGCCCTTTTCCCAGTCGGCGTACCTGTTCTTCACGAACCCGTCGATGCGGCCGTCCTCTATTATGGCCGCAGCCTTTATCAGGCCGAGGGCGAAGCTGTCCATTCCGAGGGCGAAGGCCTGGAACATGTCCTCGGGAGTGTTGGAGGGACGGCGGTTCTTCGCGTCGAAATTAAAGCCGCCGGTGAGCCCTCCGGCCCTGAGCACCTCGTACATGGCAAAGGTGGTCTCGTAAACGTCGAAGGGGAATTCGTCGGTATCCCAGCCCAGCAACAGATCGCCCTGGTTGGCGTCTATGCTGCCGAGCATGCCGTTGTCCGCGCAGACTCTCAGCTCGTGATTGAAGGTATGTCCGGCGAGAGTGGCATGGTTGGCCTCTATGTTCAGCTTGAAGTCCTTATCCAGACCGTAGCGGCGCAGGAAGCCTATCGCCGTGGCGGCGTCGAAATCGTACTGGTGCTTCATCGGCTCCTTGGGCTTGGGCTCGATGTAGAAATCGCCCTTGAAGCCTATCGAGCGGCCGTACTCCACGGCCATTTTCATGAGCGCGGCTATGTTTTCCTGCTCCAGCTTCATATCTGTGTTCAGAAGGGTCTCGTATCCCTCTCTGCCGCCCCAGAACACGTATCCGCGGCCGCCGAGCTTCACGGTGATATCCAGCGCCTTTTTGACCTGCGCCGCTGCGAAGCAGTATACCTCCGTGGAGCAGGAGCTGCCCGCGCCGTTCATGTAGCGGGGATTGTTGAACAGGTTGGCGGTGCCCCACAGGCACTTTATGTTCGTGCCCTTCATCTTTTCGAGTATATAGTCGCTGATCTCGTCGAGCCGGGCGTTGGTCTCCTCCAGCGTCTCCGCCTCCGGTACGAGGTCGAGATCGTGGAAGCAGAAATATTCCAGCCCGAGCTTTTTCATGAACTCAAAGCCCGCGTCCGCCTTTGCCTTCGCGTGCTCCATGGTCCCGGGGACCGCACCGAAGCTCTTGTCGGCCGAGGCGCTGCCGAACATGTCGCCGCCCGCCGCGCCGAGATTGTGCCACCAGGCCATCGCGAAGGGCAGATGCTCCTTCATTTTTTTGCCGAGTATCTTCTTTTCCGGATCCCAGTAACGGAATTTGATCTCTCCCACGCTGTCAAAGTAAGCCATGATTTCTTATTACCTCCCGTTTATCACATTCAGGTGCCGCCGCTTCGAATTTATATTCTCCCGCCTCCAGCCGCTCAACGCGGCCGTCGGGCAGGCGAAGCTCCGCTTCGCAGTTGAAGGGTATCCTCAGCTCAAATACCGTGCGCTCTCCCTCCGAGCGCCAGGCGCTTTTGTATTTTCCCGCCGCCGTATCCAGCTCGCATTCGGCCCATTTCACCGTTCCCGTCGGGTCCGGCTGGGGGGCGATGATCGCCCGGGCGAAGCCCGGCGCGTCCTCGACCGGGTTTATGCCGCACATGCGGCGGTACATCCACTCGACTATCGAGCCGTAGGCGTAATGGTTCAGCGAGTTCATCTGCGTGGGCGTGATGTGCCCGTCCGGCATGACGGAATTCCATCTCTCCCACATGGTCGTGGCGCCCATTTTCACCTGATACAGCCACGAGGGATAATCCTCGAGCAGCAGCAGTCCGTAGGCCTGCTCCGGCGGCAGGACCATGCACAGCCACGGCGTGCCTATGAAGCCGGTGGTGAGATGATCTCCGTCTCTCCACAGCCGCTCCTTCAGCTCCCCGAGGGTTTTCCGCGGCTCGGGGGTCAGCCCCATGTAAAGCGCCAGCACGAGCGCCGTCTGCGTATTCACCGCCAGTCTGCCCGTGGGGGTGAAGTATTCCCTTCTGAGCTCTTCCAGCGTCTTTTCGGCAATGAGGGCGTACTTTTCCGCATCGGCCCTTCTGCCTGACTTTTCCATTGCCGAGGACGTTATCCGCGCGGTGTAATAATGGTACGCGGCGCACAGATAGCCTATATCCGTCGCCCCTACTCTCGCCTGAGGGCGGCGGGGATTGTCCAGCGCGACCCAGTCCCCGAAATGCATGGTGTCCCCGGCCCAGTCCTTTTGGGCGCTTACCCAGTCCACCCACGCGGCCATGCTGTCGGCCTGTCTTTCGAGTATGCTTATGTCGCCGTAATGCAGATATACGTTCCAGGGGATCGTCACGGCCGCGTCCGCCCAGGCCACCGCTCCTCCCTCCGCGGGAGAACGGCGTCCCTTGGCGTCCGGCACCACGTGGGGCACCCGTCCGCCGTTCCTGCGCTGCTCGTACCACATGTCGGCAAGATATTTGGTAAAGAACGCCCGGCAGTCCATGTTGAAGCAGGCCGTGCCGCTGAACACCTGCGCGTCGCCTGTCCAGCCCAGGCGCTCGTCCCGCTGCGGGCAGTCCGTGGGCACGTCGAGGAAATTGCTTTTCTGGCTCCACAGCGCGTTCTCGAACAGTCTGTTTATCCTCTCGTCCGAGGTCTTTATATATCCCGTCCGCTCCAGGTCGGAATATATCACGCAGCCGGTAAAATCCTCCCTGCGGGGCCCGTCGAAGCCCTCCAGCTTCACGTAGCGGAAGCCGTAATAGGTGAACGCGGGCTCGACCTCGGCCTCGTTCCCGTCGGAGATATAATGGTACTCCGCCTTCGCGCTGCGGAGATTGTCTCTGTAAAAGCAGCCGTCCTGCAGTATCTCTCCGTAGTACAGGCTCAGCCTGCGTCCCTTCGGCGCTTTCGCCCGGAAGCTGACCCAGCCCGTCATGTTCTGTCCCATGTCGAGTACCGTCTCTCCCGCGGGCGTGGTGATGATCGCCTTCGGAGCGAGCCGCTGCTTTATCTTCACCGGCGGGCTCAGCCTCGCCCTCAGCGGACCGACGGGCGGGACATATATCCTCACGGGCCGCGGCTCCCCGACGGGGGCGTTCGCGTCGTATACCTCTCCGTCGTATATGCTGCTCTCCTTAAGCGCGGACGGCCGCCAGNNGCCAGTCCGCGCCGCTGCGGAAAACGCGCTCTCCGCCGTTTTTCAGCCTCACGTGAGTCTGACAGATGCAGGTATACACGGGACAGTAATTGTATTCGTCGGCCTTTGCCCGGGCGAAGCGCCCCTTGGCTATGCCTCCGCTCAGGCTTATCTCAATCAGGTTTTCGCCCTTTTTCAGCAGCCGGGTCACGTCGTAGGTCTGGTACTGCACCCAGCTGTCGTAGGCGTTGAGGCCCGGCGCGAACAGCTCGTCCGAGGCCGGCGCGCCGTTGACCGTCAGGCGGTACAGCCCGAGCCCCGAGGCGTATATCCTCGCTCTTTCCGGCTCCCCGTCCAGCGTGAGCGTGCCGTACATGACCGGCAGCACGTCGTCGGTATCGGGGCAGATCCATTCGGCGGACCATTCTCCGTCCCCGAGAGCGGTCTCGAAGAAGCTCCATCCGCTCACGCCCTTCTCCCCGTTGTCGCCCGTCACGGATACCCGCCATGCGTAGCGCGTGCGCGGCGAAAGCTCGATACCGGGGCGAAAGCCGAGGGAGCTTATATCCGCTCTCTCTCCGCTGTCGTATAACGGCTCCCCTTCCCGTTCTATCTCCACTCGGGCGGAAAGCTGCCTGCGTGCGGAGGTGTCCTCCACGGTCCAGGAAAGCGAGGGGCTGCCGAGCTCGAAGCCGAGGGGGGA
The DNA here is from genome assembly GCA_002308315.1 of Clostridiales bacterium UBA1246. Lineage (GTDB taxonomy): Bacteria > Bacillota > Clostridia > Oscillospirales > Oscillospiraceae > UBA1246. Next base: position 15,770 of record DBWE01000102.1, read on the forward strand.
CGCGATCCCGTTCGTTTTCAAATTCATGATTCTCATACACAAAGTATAGCACAATACCTCGGCGTGTGCTATACTGTACGGGTCATTATTACATTATTTGTACGGGGTATTTTTATGTATGACAAAATCGGGACCTGGGGCGATATGGGCGACGGAAGCTACCGCAATCCCGTGCTTTTCGCCGACTATTCCGACCCGGACTGCATACGCGTCGGAGACGATTACTGGCTCATATGCTCCGAGTTCAACTTCATGGGCATGCCCGTGCTGCACTCCCGCGATCTTGTCAACTGGGAGCTCGTCAACCGCGTTTACACCCGTCTGGAGGGGTACGACCGTATAGAACGCTACGGCGAAGGCTCATGGGCGCCCGCCCTGCGCTTTCACGACGGCGTGTTCTATATTTTCTTCTGTACTCCGAAGGACGGGCTTTTCATGTGCCGCGCCGAGGATCCCCGCGGGGAATGGAGCGAGCCGCTGTGCGTCAGCCCCACTCCCGGCTGGGAGGATCCCTGCCCGATATGGGACGACGACGGCAATGCCTGGCTCGGCCGCTCCCGAGTGGGCGCCGGGGCGATAATCCTGCACCGCATGTCCCCCGACGGGACCCGTCTGATGGACGAGGGCAGGATAATTTACGAGGGCCCCGTGGCCGAGGGCACGAAGTTTTACAGGCACGGCGGCATGTATTATCTGGTCATACCCGAGGAGGGCGTGCCGACGGGCTGCGAGACCGCGCTGAGAAGCCGGAGCATACTCGGGCCCTACGAAAGGCGCGTGGTGCTCCGCCAGGGCGACAGCTGGGTAAACGGCCCTCATCAGGGGGCGCTGGTAGACACCCCGGACGGCGAGCTGTGGTTCATGCACTTTTCCTCCACCGGGGCCGCCGGCCGCGTGGTACATCTCCAGCCCGCCGCGTGGAAGGACGGCTGGCCGGAGATATACGGGCCGGTGACCCGGCACAAAAAGCCATCTCTGCCCGTATGCGAAATATGCTCGCCCCGTACCTCGGACGATTTCTCCTCGCCGGAGCTCGGCTGGCAGTGGCAGTGGAACCACAACCCGGTCGATTCGCTGTGGTCCCTTTCCGAACGCAGGGGCAGCCTGCGGCTGACGGGCACGGGGGAGACAGACGTTATGAAAATGCCTAACGTTCTGACTCAGCGCCTCACCGGCGCCTGCGGCCTGGTGCGCGTCAGGCTGGACATGTCCGCCGCGGCCGAAGGGCAGGCCGCCGGGATCATGCTGATGGGCCGTCAGCCCTTCGCCGTTTCCGCGGTGAAGGAGGGAAACGGCCTGCGCGTCGGTGAAAAGCGTATCGAAGCCCTTGCGGTCACTCTGCAGCTGAGCATGCAGTATTTCACCGAGGTGCACTCAGCCCTTATCCCGTCCGACGGCGCGCCCGCCGCGGAGCTCGGCAGCGGCTTCATGACGCCCTGCGTGTGGAAGGGCAGCCGTGTCGCCCTCTTTACCGGCGGCGGCGAAGGCAAAGTCTTTTTCAGCGATTTCAAATATATACATGACGGACCGAACGGAGGAGCTAAACAATGAAGCATTACGGAAACAGGGTAGAAGAACTGAAGATAGCCTATATCGGCGGCGGCTCCCGGGGCTGGGCGTGGACGCTGATGAGCGATCTTGCCCGGGCGGACGATATTTCCGGCACGGTGTATCTCTATGACATCGACTTTGACGCCGCCAAGCGCAACGAGAAGATCGGCAATTCCATACCTCACAATTTCGGCTATAAGGCCGCGGAAACTCTGCCCGAGGCGCTGAAGGGCGCCGATTTCGTGGTGATATCCATACTGCCCGGCACCTTTGACGAGATGGAATCGGACGTTCACTGGCCGGAAAGATACGGCATTTACCAGTCCGTGGGCGACACCACCGGCCCGGGCGGCATACTCAGGGCCATGCGCACGGTGCCCATGTT
>DBWE01000028.1:0-3712 GCA_002308315.1 Clostridiales bacterium UBA1246
GCCCCGATAATGACCGAAAACGGCGGACGCTGCTGGGCGCAGACGATATACTACCCCATGCTCCACGCCTGCTCCTACGCCTCCGGCAAGACCCTCCGAAGCAGCGTGAGCTGCGGGGAATACGACGCGGGTCGCTACGGCTCCGTGCCGTATCTCGAAAGCGTCGTCACCGTCGACGAGGAAAAAAGGCAGATAACGGTCCTCGCGGTAAACCGTTCTCTCGACGAGGACATGGACCTGACGATAGAGCTGTCCGGCTACGGCAAGCCTGTCAAAACAGAGCATATCGCCCTGCGCTGCCCGGATCTCAAGGCCGTCAACAGCGCCGACAGGCCCGATACCGTAGCGCCCGAGATCCTTCCCCTCTCCGAAAAGACCGTTCTTTCAAAGCACAGCTGGAACGTGATACGCTTCGGCTTCTGACGGTGACGGATATGGATAAACGCTGTCTCGGCGTGGAGCTCGGCTCCACGCGCATAAAGGCCGTCGCCATAGACGAAGACCGCCGTCCCGTCGCTTTCGGAAGCCATACCTGGGCAAGCAGCTTCGAAAACGGGCTGTGGACCTACGGGCTCGACGAGGTATGGGAGGGCCTGCGCGCCGCTCTTTCGGAGCTTGACGGACGCGGGCTGATCTCCGCCGCGGGCATATCCGGCATGATGCACGGATATCTCGCCTTCGACGCCGATTGGCGCCTGCTCACGCCCTTCCGCACCTGGCAGAACACCGTAACGGGCCGGGCCGCCGCAGCGCTGTCGGAGCTTTTCCGCTTCAACATCCCTCAGCGCTGGAGCATAGCCCACCTGTATCAGGCTTATCTCAACGGAGAGGAGCACCTTTCGCGCATTGCCCATATCACTACTCTTGCCGGCTACGTGCACTATATGCTCACCGGCGTGAACGCCGTGGGCGTGGGCGAGGCCTCGGGCATGATGCCCGTTGACAAAAACGGGGATTTCGACGCCGGCATGATCGCCCTGTTCGACGGGCTTACCCGCGAAGGCGGCCTGCCGCCTCTTCGCAGCCTGCTGCCGAAGGTGCTTTCCGCGGGAGAAAACGCCGGATACCTCACTCAGAGCGGCTCGGAGCTGCTCGGAGGCCTGCTCGCGCCCGGCATACCCTTCGCCCCGCCGGAGGGCGACGCCGGCACCGGCATGGCCGCTACGAACTGCGTCGCCCCGCGCACGGGCAACGTATCCGCGGGCACGTCCATTTTCTCCATGACGGTGCTGGACCGTCCCATGAAGGGCTATTATCCCGAAATAGACATCGTCGCCACGCCGACGGGACGCCCCGTCGCCATGGTGCACTGCGGCAACTGCAGCGGCGACATAAACGCCTGGGCCGACGTCTTCCGCGAGGCCGCCGAGCTCTTCGGCGGCGATACGGAAAGGCTGTACGAGCTGCTTTTCCGCAAGAGCCTCGAGGGCGACCCCGACTGCGGCGGCGTCGTGGTGTATAACTATCTTGCCGGCGAGAGCATCACGGGGCTGGACGAGGGCCGGCCCATGGTCCTCCGCAGGCCCGACTCCTCCTTTTCCTTAGCCAACTTCATGCGCGCGCAGCTCTATTCCTCCATGGCGACTCTGCGCATAGGCATGGACATACTCACCCGCGAGGGCGTGGAAATAGACTCGCTCACGGCCCACGGCGGACTTTTCAAGACCCCCGGCGTGGCCCAGCGTTTTCTCGCCGCGGCCTGCCGGGTGCCGGTGCTGTGTCTGGATACGGCCGCGGAGGGCGGCCCCTTCGGCATGGCGCTCATGGCGGATCACATGCTGCGCTCCGGCCGCTCTCAGAGCCTTGAGGACTATCTCGCCCGGCATTTTGAGGGCACGAGCGCCAGCGTGATACGGCCCGACGCCGACGACGCCGCGGGCTTCGACGCTTTCCTTGCCCGCTACAAAAACGCGCTGGCGGCGGAACGCGCCGCCGCGGAAAATCTTTAAGAAAACCGGGAGGTCGAATATGAAAAAGGATTACGTATTTTACTTCATCGTGGGAACGCAGGATCTTTACGGACCCGAGGTTTTGAAGACCGTGGCGGAGCGCGCCGGCGAGATGGCCGCGGAGCTGTCCTCCCGCCTGCCCTATCCCCTCGTCTTTACCGGCGCGGCCAGCTCCGACGGGGAGATCTGCGCCGTAATGCGCAGGGCGAACGCCGATCCTCTCTGCGCGGGCATAGTCACCTGGTGCCATACCTTCTCCCCGGGCAAAATGTGGCTCGGCGGCCTTGCCGACCTGCGCAAGCCCTACTGCCATCTTGCCACGCAGTACAATACGGCGATACCCGGAGATGAGATAGACATGGATTTCATGAACCTCAACCAGGCCGCTCACGGCGACAGGGAGCACGGCTTCACCGCCGCGCGGCTGCGCATACCCCGCAAGATAATCGCCGGACACTGGAAGGACGCGAAGGTGATCTCGCGGCTCGGCGAATGGATGCGCACGGCCGTCGGCGCGGCGGTATCGCGGGAAATGAAGGTCATGCGCTTCGGCGACAACATGCGCTGGGTCGCCGTGACCGAGGGCGACAAGATAGAAGCCCAGATACGTCTCGGCTGGCGCGTGAACACCAACGCCGTCGGCGACCTTGCCGCGGAGATGAAGGCCGTGACCGAAAGCGAGATCGACTCGCTGACGGAGCAGTATCTTTCTCTGTATACGCTCGATACCGACGATCTCGCCGCGGTACGCTACCAGGCCCGCGAGGAGATCGCCATAAAGCGCATGCTCGACGCCGAGGGCTGCATGGCCTTTTCCGATACCTTCCAGGATCTTTACGGCCTCGAACAGCTTCCCGGGCTCGCCGCGCAGCACCTTATGTATTTGGGCTACGGCTTTGCCGGCGAGGGCGACTGGAAGACAGCGGCGCTCACCGCCGTCATGAAGGCCATGGGCAGCGAGGGCGCCTCGGGCTTCATGGAGGACTATACCTATCATCTCGTATCGGGAAACGAATACAGTCTCGGCGCGCACATGCTCGAGGTCTGCCCCAGCCTCGCCGCGGACCGTCCGCGCATACAGACCCACCCGCTGTCCATAGGCATGAACGAAAAGGACCCCGCCCGCCTCGTCTTCGACGGACGCGAGGGCCCCGCCGTCGTCGCCGCACTTATCGACATGGGCGGCAGGATGCGCCTGATAGCTCAGGACATAGAATGCGTCAAGCCCATCATGCCCATGCCGAAGCTGCCCGTGGCCCGCGTGATGTGGCGCGTGCTGCCCGACCTGCAGACCGGCGTGGAATGCTGGATAACCGCGGGCGGCTCCCATCATACCGTGCTGAGCTACGACGTATCCGCCGGGCAGCTCAGGGACTGGGCCCGCATCATGGATATCGAATTCGTGCACATCACTCCCGATACCCTCCCCGACAGGCTCGACGACGAGCTGTTCCTGCGGGATCTTGCCTGGAAGCTGAGGTGAGCATAGTGCTTGAAGAGCTGAAAAAGCGCGTGCTCGAGGCCAATCTCCTGCTGCCCGAATACGGTCTCGCCCCCTTCACCTGGGGCAACGTCTCGGGCATAGACAGGGAGCGCGGCCTTATCGTGATAAAGCCCTCCGGAGTGGAATATTCCGAAATGACCGCCGACATGATGACCGTCGTGGATATGGACGGCAAGACGGTCGAGGGGAAATACCGCCCCTCCAGCGACACTCCCACGCATCTCGTGCTGTACAAGGCGTTCCCGACCATAGGCGGCGT
>DBWE01000028.1:3745-4235 GCA_002308315.1 Clostridiales bacterium UBA1246
GGGACATCCCCGCTCTCGGCACCACCCACGCCGACCGGTTTTTCGGAGACGTGCCCTGCACCCGCGCCATGACCGACGCGGAGATAAACGGCGAATATGAGCGCGAAACGGGCCGCGTCATCGCGGAGACCTTCCGCGGCAGGGACCCCGCCTCCCTTTGCGCGGTGCTGGTCAGGAGCCACGGCCCCTTTACCTGGGGCGAGGACCCCGAAGCGGCCGTTATGAGCGCCGCCGTGCTCGAGCAGGTCGCCTTCATGGCTTACAACACCCTTGCCCTCGCCCCCGATACCGGGCCGATAAGCCACGCCCTGCTTGCCAGGCACTATCTGAGAAAGCACGGCCCCGGAGCGTACTACGGGCAGAAATAACGGCGACGGCAAATTTTCGCGCCGCGATCCGAACGGATCGCGGCGCGCGTATGTTGTTGCTCGCAGTCGGCGTGTGACAGCGGGGCCGGTCCTGTGTGTTCTTCGTTTTCAGGCATGGGATA
>DBWE01000176.1 GCA_002308315.1 Clostridiales bacterium UBA1246
GGTCTGGCCGCGGCCAACGCCTTTTATAACACGCCGGAGCGCATGGCGGCGCTCGGCTGTTATGAGCCGATCAAAAATTACCCCACGGTCGGCCTTGATCTTGAAGGGATGACCGTCGGCCTCGTCGGGCACATGCACGGCCCACCGGAGCTCTGGGAACGGGCGCGTCAGGTTTACATCCTCGAGCGCGCGCCGAAGCCCGGCGACTACCCGGACGCGGCCTGCGACTGGTTTTTGCCGCGCTGCGATCTCGTGCTCATCACGGGCAGCACGCTCATCAACAAGACCCTGCCCCACCTCCTCGCGCTGTGCGAGCATGCGTACACGATCCTCACGGGGCCCTCGGTGCCGATGTGCCCGGCCCTGCTGGACTTCGGGATCGACCGGCTCGCCGGCATGGCGATCGCCGACCGAAGCGCGCTGCGCCGCCGCGTGGAGGAGAGCATCCCCGGCTCGCCCTACGGCGAGGGCGTCCCGTTCCTGCTGAAAAGAAGATAAAAAAACCCGTCTCTTTCTCTGTGAAAGAGACGGGCTTTTCTTTTGGTGAAGGGCTTATCCGACGGGGTGACGGATACCGACGTCCATCCCGACAAAGCCGGGATACTGCATCAGACCGAGATACACGGGCGCCTGTTCGGGATCGCCGTCAAAGAATACGGCAAGATAGTGATTCCCGCTCGTGTCCCACAAGATGTCGGTCATACGCGTTGAGCCGTCCACAGCACCGTAAAACGCTGCGTATTCCTCGGTATAGACGGCGTCGCCCCGATCCGCCAGGCGGTAGCCGTTATAGCCCCGGTATTCGGCCAGCGCCGAGCAGAAGCCGTCGACCGTTTGACCGGGAGAAAGGAGATCCTCGTAGTTTTCATAGTAATAAAAGGTTTTCGTTTCTCCGTCCGGCCCGACGGTCAACTCGACTTCGCCGGTCGGCACCGCGTCGGCGTCCGCCCGGGCAAAGAAGTCTGCATACATGATCTTCCCACCCAGGGTGTCGATGTTCAGCGTGCAGCTGTAAGGATTCTGCCCGAAGTACCAGCTGACGTCGAAGCTGTGGGGGAACAGCCGCCCGTACCAGGCCGAGCCGCCCTGTTCCTCCTCGATCTCAATGATCTTGTCCGCCTCTCGCTCAAAGTCCACGTTCGGGTTGAGCAGTCCGAGCTCCCGCCACTGTGCGATCTGCTCGCGCGCGACCTTCTCGGCGGCCTCCGGCGTCGAGACCGCGTTGTAGGCCGCATAGGCCGCGACGCCGAGCGAGAGCATCAGCACGGCGGCGATCGCAAAAGCGACGAGCCGCTTTGCCCGGATGGGTACCGTTTTCTTGTTTTTTTCGTAAAAATGCTTTCCAGCCATGATGACATCCTCCTCGTGAATGCCGTTCATAGCGCGCAGAAGTGTCAGCGAGTTCATGCCAGCCCCTCCTTTTCCAAGGCCGAACGCAGCTTTTTGCGGCTGCGGAACAGCATGCTTTTGACCTTGCTCGAGCTGAAATGCAGCTTCTCGGCGATCTCGTCTACCGGCGCGAGATAGAAATAGCGCAGTACGAAGACCGTTTTCTCGGTTTTCGGCAGCGCGGCGACGAAGCGTCCGATCGCCTCCTCCAGTTCTTTTTCCTCCAGGGCGCGCTCCGGGCTCGTCCCGCCGGGGATGCAGTCCTCCAGCTCGCCCAGGGCCAGCGGCAGCTGTCCTCCTCCGCGCTTGACGGTGTTCCTCGCCTTGACGCGGTCAAGGGCGAGGTTTCGGGTGATACGGCCGAGGAAGGCCCCCAACGCCGAGGGACGCTCGGTGGGCATGCTGTTCCACGCGCGCCAGTACGTGTCGTTCACACACTCCTCCGCGTCCTCGTCCGCCCCGCAGATGCGGTAGGCGATCGAATGGCAGAATCGGCCGTATTTTTTATCCGTTTCCGACAGGGCCCTGTCGGAACGCTGCCAGTACAGATCGACGATCGCGGCGTCTTCCATACGGCACCTCCTTTGTCTTCAAAGAGCTCTCACCCGTAAACACGACGAAATGAGAAAAAGGTTTCATTGTTTTTCCAGTATACCACAAAAAAAGGACTGCCTGAAAAGGCAGTCCTTGCCAAGTTGGATTTTCAGCCGACCCCGCCGTCCATGAAGGCGTAGTGGTTTTCAAAGTCGTCGTAGGTCAGCGCCGTGCCGGTTTCGAAGATCTCCAGGTTTCTGGCGACCTTGACGAGCTCATCCATGCCGATCTCGCCGTTGAGACAGACGATCCAGCCCGCCTCGGGGTTGGACATCAAAAGGATGTCCTGCTCGAACGTGCGTTCCGGAGCATAGTCGTTCGCCTCAAGGGTCATGGTACAGTGGAAGCGCATCACGTCGACGTTTTGCTCGTCCCAATGCTCCTCGATGATTTCTCCGGGAGTGTAATAGAGAAGCAGCAGCGCGCCGCCGTTGTTGAACATGGACATGGAGTAGCTTTCGATCAGCAGAGGCTGGCCGCCCGACAGCCCGGGGAATTTGTATGCCAGTTGTTCCGCTGTCAGGCGTGAAAGAGGTTTATTTACCATGAGCTCCGAGAGCTCATCCGGCAGCCAGCCGGGGCGGAATTCGATCTGCTTGCTCTCGGCCGTATCGGGGAAGGTCACGGCCAGCTTCGCGTCCGTCCATTCGATGTAGCCGCTGGCATTTTCCGCCCAGTTGATGCGGAAGGTCTCTTCCGGCTCGGGCACGCGGGTGGAGTAGGTGGAGAACACGGCGTAAGCCGCGACGCCCAGCGCCAGGATCAGCGCGGCGGCGAGAGCAAACGAAATCATGCGTTTTTTATTCAAGTGTACGATCCTTTCCGAGGAGCCGGATGAAGCCTCGGGCGAGTAGCGCAGCGCCTCGGCGATATAAGCCTCGTCGACGTCGGCGAGCGCGTCAAAGAGCTTTTCCCGATTCATACAAGCAGGCCCTCCTTTACCAAAGTCTTCCGCAATTTCTCGCGGAGGCGGAAAAGACGCACGGAGAGTTGGTTTTCCCTCCGGCCCATCGCCGCGGCGATCTGCTTTACGCTGTCCGCGAAGAAATAGCGCCGGACGAAAAGAAACCGGTCGTCATAGTCGAGCGTCGCAAGAAAACGGTCCACGGCCCGCGCGAGTTCCTTTCCTTCGAGCTCGGCCTCGACGCTTATGCCGGAGGGGATGCATTCCTCCAGCTCGTCGAGCACGAGATCGAAGCCCTCGTTCCGTTTGGCCGCCGTATTGCTGCGCAGACGGGATATGGCCTGATTGCGGGCGATGCGGCACACATAGCTGCCCAGGCTGTCCGGACGCTGAGGCGGAATACTGCTCCAGACCCCCAGGTACGCGTCGTTCACGCACTCCTCCGCATCCTGCCTGTCCCGCAGGACGTTCCCGGCGATCGCCTTAACGGCTTTGCCGTACTTTGAATCCAGTTCCCGTATGGCCCGTTCCGAGCGCTCAAAGAACAGGTCGATGATCTCTCGATCCTCCAAATGCGTCACTTCCTTTCCGCCTCATCTATCCTGTCGCGAAAGGAGGGGAAATCTTTCAGCGTTTTATGAAAAAGCCGCCGCTCCATAAAAAAGCGGCGGTTTTTATTCGGAAAGACTATTTCACGAATCCGATGGCCGTTGTGCTCGAGCGCGCGGCGATGGCGGCGAGCGCGTCGTCCATGGCCTTTTCGTCCTCGCTCATGATATCGCCCCATTCCTTCCCGTCCACGACGAGGACGAGCCGGTAATAGGCGAACACGGCCTTGCCGCAGCAGAAGCGGCCGTTGACCTCCTGGATGCGGATGAAGGCGCGCTCGAGAGCCGGATAGGGGACGTATTTCGTCTTGAAGCCGTCGCGGTAATACACGCCGAGCGCGCCGACGAAGGCCTTGTCATATTTCGCCGCGCTCTCGAAATCAGCCTGAACGGCGCCGTCCGTGACCGCGCCGGCAGGGGAGTGGAATTTCTTTTCTGACATGAAGGATCGCCTCCGTTTTTGTTTTTTCCATCATAGCACATATTCCTTGCGTGCGCCAGCGCTTTATGGTATAAATGAATTAAGCTCAAGTATTCAAAATATTATAAAATAAACTGGAGGATCTGCCATGCACTGCACAAGAAAAGTCCTTGACGACCTGATCTGGGTCGGCGCGGACGACCGCCGCCTGAGCTGCTTCGAGGGCGTATACAGCGTACCCGACGGCGTTTCCTATAACTCTTTCCTGATGCTCGACGAGAAGACCGTGCTGTTTGACACCGTGGACAAGGCGGTCTATCAG
>DBWE01000177.1:0-5107 GCA_002308315.1 Clostridiales bacterium UBA1246
GTCGATAAGCGTGCTTTGAGCGGTGATGTCGGCTGAGGAGCCGACGAAGGCCTTGTCAAAGGCACTGCCGCTCACCGTCAGGTCAAGGACCGATCTGTAATTGTTGGAGTTGGGGCCGCCGACGACCGAAAGCGCGGCCGAGCTGACGGAAAGAGTCTGAGAGGCGTTCGTCAGCGAAAGGGGAGAGGTATGCTCATAGTCGCCGGTCACGAGGGTCTTCGCCTCGGCGTCCACGACGAACTGACGGGGGAAAAAGGCTCGCAGAAGAGAATTGTTCCCCTGCTCGTACTGGGCGAGGTAAGTATCGGATACGGCGACGATGGGGATATAGCTCTCGCCCGGGGCGAGAGGGACGCGGAACTCGAGCTTGCCGGCGGTGTTGGTATACGCGCTTATCCAGTTTTCCCGCGCGTCGCCGTTGGCGGCGGCCTGCTCGTAGGTTCCCTTGAAAAGATTGTGGTATCCCGTGCTGCTGAGAGCGACGACGAGCATGCTCCCTCCGTCGGCAAGGCTCGCGGTGACGGCCTTGAACATGCCTGTGTTGTTGGTGATGCTCAGCTCCACGGGCTCTCCGTCGGCGGAGGCGAAGACCGCGCAGCCGAAGAGCAGGGTCAGGGCAAGCAGCAGGGACAAAAGCTTTTTGGGTAACTGTTCCATTTATGATTTTTCCTTTCGCTTGATATAATCAGTATTCGTCCGGGTCGGCGATAAGGCCGAGCTTTTCGGCTTCCGCGATAAGCTGCGAGACGCGCCGGTTGGTTTCGCCTATGGGTACGCCCGCGCAGACGACTCTGCCGCAGCGCTTCATGGCGTCCAGCGCCCGGTCGTAGGCTTCGTCGCTTATCGGCATGAAGGGCTCCTCGGCGATCACCTCGGCAGCCAGCTTCACCGCCACCTGATAATCAATGTCGTTTTTATACAGGATGCCGGAGCAGAACGGGATGTTCCGCTTCTGCAGGCGGCGAAAAACGGGGATGCCGCTGCCGCAGCCGGATATCACGAATACCTTCGGCTCGCCCGCGGGCGGCGGCAGCTCGACGCTGCCGAAGATTATGTTGTAAGCGCCGTTGTTGATCCTGTACAGCTCGTTGATGATCTCCTCGCGGAATATCTCGTCGGGGGAACCGAAGTGCGAAATAACGTCTCCGCTGACGCACATTATCTTGTCGGAGATCTTCTGAGCGAGGTCTATCTCGTGGAGAGACATGATCACGGTTATGCCGCTTTCCTTGGCCATTGAGCGCAGTATGCTCAGAAGCTCCAGCTTGTGGCGTATGTCGAGGAAGGAGGTCGGCTCGTCGAGCACTATGATGCGGGGCTCCTGGCATATGGCCCGGGCGAGCAGTATGCGCTGGCGCTGGCCGTCGCTTATGGCGGTGAAATCCCTGTCGGCCAGGTCGAGCGCGTGGACGCGCTCCATTGCCGAGCGGACCTTTTCGTGATCCTCGGGCGAAAGCAGACCGAGGGTGTTGGTATAGGGATAGCGGCCGGTGGATACGACGTCGCGGCAGGTGAGCAGCTCGCCCTTTATGCGCTCCGTCAGCACCACGGCCAGCTTGCGGGACAGCTCCTTGTAGCTCATGGAGCCGACGGAAGCGTCGGCGATGAAGCTGTCGCCCTTTATTGCCGCGAGATGCTTGGTGACGGTCTTGAGGATGGTGGATTTTCCCGAGCCGTTCGGGCCGATAAGCGTGACTATCTCGCCGGCTTTTATGTTTATCTCTATATCGTGTATCAGTACGTTGCCGCCGTAGCCGACGGAAAGCTCGGAGGTGCGGAAATAATAATCGCTCACGGCGTCACCTCATCCCTTCCCGCCGTGACGGCGTATCAGCATGCCTATCACGACCGGCGCGCCGAACAGAGCCGTGACCGTGCTTATCGACAGCTCCACCGGCGAGAAGGCCGTTCGGGCGATATAGTCGCAGAACAGACAGAAAACGCAGCCTCCCAGGAAAGAAGCGGGTATGACTATAATGGGCTTGGCGGTTTTCAGCAGCATCTTGATAAGGTGGGGCACCGCTATGCCCACAAAGGATATCGGCCCGGCGAAGGCCGTGACGCAGCCCGCGAGGAGACTGGACATGAGTATGAGAAGGACGCGGAAGCGCTTTACGTTCACGCCCATGCTCTGCGCGTAGGACTCGCCCATCTGATAAGCGCCTATGGGCTTGGACATGAGGAACACGCCTATGAGGCAGACGAGTATTATTACCGTGAATACGCGCACGTCGCCCCATTTCGTGCCGGAAAAGCTGCCCTGGGACCAGCTGTGGAGATTGACTATGTCGGAGTCCTTCGCAAAGGTGATGAGGAATTCCGTGATCGCCGAGCAGATATAGCTTATCATTATGCCCGCCACCAGCAGCATCGACATCTGCTTTATGGACCGGGACGCCAGCAGCACGAAGCCCATGGCTATCAGAGCGCCGGCAAAGGCGGCTATGACCATCATCCACGAGGAAATGAACGAAACGACGCGCAGCATTACTATCATGACTATGGCGACGAACAGCTTCGAGCCGGAAGATATGCCCAGAACGAAGGGCCCGGCTATGGGATTGCCGAAAAAGGTCTGCATAAGAAAGCCGGACAGAGCGAGGCCGCCGCCCATCACCGCCGCGGCGACGATGCGGGGCAGGCGCAGCTTCCACACGATGTTCATCTGCGTCTCGTCGCCCTCGCGCAGGAAAATGATGCGCGCGATGTCCGATACGGAGATATGCACGCTGCCGGAATTGATGTTCCACACGGTCAGCGCGACCAGCGCGGCGATTAGGCCGATGAACACGGCCCAATAGCGCGCGTACGCGCCGCCGCGGGAGAGGCTTGCGGAGCGGTTGCTCATAAGACGGTCCCTCGCTTATTCAAGTCTGAACATGAACTGCAGATCGGAGCCGTCGGTGCTTCCGGAGAAAACAGCGTTCATTTCCCGGATTATGCTGCCCATCTTGTCGGTCTGCTGGAACATGCTGTCGGTAGTGCACCACACGTTGCCTTCCTTTACGGCCTTGAAATCCTCGAGCACGGCGCTGCGGTCGAGCAGATCGGAAAGCGCGTAGAGCTGAGAAACGATGCTGCAGTTATATATGATGAAATCGGCGTTTTTGGCGGTGTTGTAGAACTGCTCCATGCTCATGTTCACGGTGCTGAGCTTGCTGTCGTCGTCAAGGCCGAGGTCGGTGAATATGTATTCCCCGCCGGCAATGCGTATCATGGACGGCACGTAGCCGTTGGTCTTGTAGGTCACGACGTTGCCCGCGGTGTTGATATAGAAGAACGCTGCGGTCTTGCCGGTGGGCTCGAGAGACTCCAGGTCGCGCACCTTGGCGGCCTCGGCCTCGAAAACGGCCTCGGCCTCGGCCTCCTTGCCCAGCAGCGTGCCGTATACCTTGATCCACTCGGTGCGCCCGAGGGGATGATCCTCGTAGCTGGAGCGCTCTATGACGGTATTGATGCCGAGCTCGAGCATTTTTTCATATACTTCCGGATTGTGAAGTATCATTGTGGACTCTATCGCAAGGCTGCAGGAGCCGTTTATGAGCATTTCGTAATCCGGGGCGTTGTACTTGCCCGCGTATTTGAATTTGCCCTCTTCCAGAGCGCGGGAGGCGCTTTCCGTGTACCAGGTCTTGCTGCCGACGAAGGATATGCTGTCAAGGGCGTCAAGGGCGTCGAACAGTGCCATGGGCGAGGTGGCGACGAGGTATATGCCGTCAAGCGGCTGACGCACCACGGTCACGTCGGCGTCAAGACCGTCGGGGACTTCGCCGCCCTCCGGGACGACCAGGATGCGCCCGCTCGAGGGGATGTCTATCAGAGAATAGCCTCCGGAGTATTTGTATATCGAAAACTGATCGGCGTATTTGAGGGGCACCGTGCTGTCGTATTTCAGCCCGCTTATCTCCGGCGCGCCGTCCGCAGCGGCGGGAGCGCCGCTGCAGGCGCACAGAGCGAGCAGGAGCGACAGCGCGAGCAGCGCTGCAGATAAAGCGGATGCGATGCGTTTTATATTCATGTCCTTCCGGCCCTCAGCCTTTCTTTTTGCGGCTCTTCATTACCGCGCATATCACCGCGATAACGGCGATGACGGCGACCGCCGCTATGACGATATATATGACGGTGTTCCCGCCGGAGGAGGAAGCCCCGGCGCCGGTGGTCACGGCGCTGTCCGCAGCGGAGGTATCGCCTCCGACCGGCTCGGCTGTCTTTTCGTCCTTGACGCCGGAGTCGGTTTCGGCTTCTTCGTCTTTTTCGGCGTCCGCGGGGCTGCCGTCCGCAGCCCCGGTCTCCTCGGCCTGCCCGTCGCCGCTCTCCGGCTCGCCGTCGGGGAGCATGGGTTCGGCCGTTTCTTCCGCGGGCACGGGAGTCTCAAGGATCTCGTCAACGAAGGCCTCGCCCGTTTCGATGTCATCGGGAACGGGATCGGCAGCCGGAGCGGGCATGATGAGCAGAGGAACTTCGCCGGAGACAGGCTCGCCGGTCTCGTCCGGGTCGGCGTCGTCGGGCTCGTCGGCGGGGGAGGGAACGGACGGCGCCGCGGTCTCCTCCGCGTCTGCGGGCGGCTCGCTCTCGGCGGGAGCGGGCTCTTCGGGCTCGGGGGACGGCTCTTCCGCGTCGGGCTCGGGCGTATCGTCCGGCTCTTCGGGCTCGGGCTCCTCGGGCGCCGCGGGCTCGGCCTTTACCGGGACGGAGCTGCCGTCGAATTTAAGAGTATATTCCACCTCGTAGGGCTGGGACATGGCCGAGGTCTGCAGGGTCACGTTCACGCTGCCGAAATCCTCGATCTGTACGCGGCGGAAGGTGCAGGTGAAGCTCGCGTCGTCTATCTCCGGGGCAAAGGTGCCCAGAGAGGTCCTGAGCCAGTCGAACTGAGGAGCGTGGTCGCGGGGATCGACGCGCTCGAAGGTGACGTCCGCGTAAATTGCTCCGTCCTCCACGGTGACGGAAGCGGAGGACCATAACGTATTGTGGCGTCCCAGGCCTTCGGCGCTTACGGGCACGGTGTAGCTGCCGTCCTCATAGACCGCCGCCGCCCTCTGGGGCATCGCGGACACGGACAGCGCGAGCAGGAATACGAGCGCGGCGACAACGCGCGCTGCAGACA
>DBWE01000177.1:5164-5499 GCA_002308315.1 Clostridiales bacterium UBA1246
CAACAAGCTGCGCGGCAGTCCCGCGCAGTCAATTACGTGGCTTTTGTCTTCTTCGGAGACAGGACCACGTTTTTCAGCAGGTTTCCTGGCTTGCGGATCGCTGCCCGGACGGCTCCTTCTCGTGCCGAAGCACAATGGATGCCCGCCGCCGGGCTCCCCGCTCACAGTGACCGGATCGCTCAGGTATCGCACCTGATTCCCTCTTTCAACGGAGCGGAGGCCGAAAAACGGCCGAACGCCCCGAAGCACTGAAAAACATCGGTGGATATTATAGCAATAAAAATACGGGATTGCAATACTTACCCGATAAAAGGTCGGTGTCAAGATGTTGTAGG
>DBWE01000026.1 GCA_002308315.1 Clostridiales bacterium UBA1246
GAAAAGCGCCGAAAGAGCGCCGTTTGAAGCGTGTTCTTATAGGTTACGTCTGCTTAAAGCTCCGGTCAGTCTCCGACGGCTTCATCCCCCGGCCCGTCGTCGGGGTCCTGCCCGTCGTCGGGGTCCTGTCTGTCGTCCGAGGTCTGTCCGGCGTCCGGAGCCTGTTCACCGTCCGGGACCGGCACGTCTGCTTCGGAGAGCTCGGGAGCGGCGGAGTCAAACTCGCAGTTGTCAAAGCGCACGTCGGAGTTTCCGCCGGAGGATACCGGGCCGTCGCCGAGTCCGAGGAAGGAACAGGATGAAAACAGCACGCCGCTTCCGTCCAGGTCAAAGGAGGTGTCTGCGGAGCAGCCGTAAAATACGCAGTCGCGTATTTCAACGGAGGCGCAGGAGGACAGGAGCNNCGCAGCCGTACGCGCAGTCGTGCATGCTTCCGGAGGACACGTGCAGCCCGCTGCAGCCGTAGCATTCCAGCGCGTAAGCGCCGCTGCCGCACAGCTCGCAGCCCGTTATGCTCAGATCGGAGCAGTACTCCGCGGTCACGGTGCTGCCGGCGCTCGGCTGCGCCGCCGCGGAATGGGCGATAACGAGACCGTCAAGAGATATGCCGCTGCAGCCGTAAAAGTTCAGCACACCGGCGTCGGGAGAGGAGCATACTATACGCGCCGGATCGGAGGGATCCTCGGAGCGCAGGGTGATGTTGTTCATGCCCGATATCACAAGCTCTCTGCCGGCGGACGAAGAGCCGACGAAAAGACCGCGCCTGCCGCTGTTGTCGCCGATATAGTCCCAGCCGGGCAGGGAGTACTCGTCGAGCCGGTTCGTGATATCGTATTCGCCGCTTTTGAGAGTGACCGCGGCGCCGTCGCGCAGCGCGCGTATGAGCCCGTCGGCGTCGGAGACCGTAACGGCCGGCGGTTCGCCGGTCATGTCCGTTTCCTCGGGGGAGACGCGGGAAAAATACAGACACAGCACGGAAGGGAAGGGATCGGTGCCCGTATAGGTGGATATGAGCATTTCGAGCGTGTCCGGAGACAGGGCCGTGACGGAAAACGCCTTGTGCCGGTCGGGGCCGCCGGTGAGCTCCGCGCTCCAGCATTCGTTGCCGCAGCCGAAATAAAGAGGCTGCCAGCTGAGGGCGGCGTCAAGCCCATCGGCGCCGTACGATCTGAAAGACAGCAGACCGTCGTACCAATACAGGTCTGCCTTGCCGTCGTTCACGGAAAGGTAAGCTCTGGTGCCGGGCTCGACCCGGTCATACAGATCCCCTTCCGCTTCGGCGCTTTGCAAAGCCCATGAGCCCTCCAACAGCTCCGGCCGGAGCTCAAATCCGCCCGGGCCGTAGTCGAGCCTGACAAAGCTCAGCTCGCCCTCGCGATAGTCGAGAGTCATGCCGTCGTCCGACGCGGAGCCGTACAGAGTCAAGCCGGAGGCAAGGTCTATCTTCAGCTGTTCCGTGCCGCCGTGATGCGAAGCCTCCCAGCGCAGGTAACCGTTGTCCGGATCCTCCGGCCCCCACAGACTGCAGCGGAAAAGCCCTTCTCCGCCCTCGCACAGCAGCAGGTTGACGGTCTCGTCCTCCGGCAGCAGCGGAGTTTCGCCCGTGCCGACGTATTCCGCTCCGTCATAGACCGGATGCGAATACATCGACGCGGACCAGTAGCTTCCGCTGAGCCTGTCCGAAGGCGAGCCTTCATCCTCGCCGTTTTCGTCCCCGTCGTCTTCCCCGACGGCCTCTTCGGCGGACTGCCCGTCGTCGTACGCGTCAGCCGATACGGGCGGGACTGTCGGAGCCGGAGGCTGATAAGGCGCGGGCGAAGCATCGTCGGCGCCGTCTTCGCTTAGGGAGTCTTCTCCGACCGCGTCCGGCAGGCCTTCTTCTTCGCCGTCGGGCGGAAGGAGCGGCCGGGTCCCGCCGGCGTCTTCCGGAGCAGCGGAAGGGAGCGTTTCGACGGGAGCGGAAGGCGAAGGAGGCGCGTTATCGGTTTCGGAGGGAACGGATGAACAGGCCGCCATGCCGAGCAGCATGGCGATCATCGGAAGAATAAGGAGCTTTTTCATCTTTTCCGCACTCTCCGGTCACAGACTTGTTTATCCATTATCGACGATACAAAAGCGGAAATGTTCCGCTGAAAAAAGCATAACACATGCGGATGAGATTTACAAGTGAGAACGGGGCCGGACGGGACGCGCGGCCACTTGCGCGGAGGGCGCCGCGTATGCTATTATTTTCCCAAAAAGAAAGTGAATGCTTACCACGAAAAAAAGGAGAGCGAAAAGATGTATACCTGCAAATATCCCGAGCTTTTTTCACCCATAGAATTAGCCGGCACTCTTTTCAGAAACAGGATCTTTGCCTCGCCGACGGGCGGCCAGCCCACGTATTACAAAAACAGACCCATACCGGAATATATCGCCTATTATGAGCGCAAGGCCACGGGCGGAGCCGCGTCGGTCTGCATAGGCGACGCCATGCCCGACAGCGAGCACGCCCTGGCAAACGGCAGCCATATCATGCTCGACGACCCGGGAGTCAAGCCGCAGCTGAACAAGCTGTCCGAGGCCATACGCCGCCACGGCGCGGTGGCGGCCATAGAGATATCCCACGGCGGCAGCTCGGCGAGGATATCCTACGGCGAGGGCCATAAGATCTACGGCCCGGTGGAATGCGACAGCGAAAGCTTCGGCCTGCGCATCCACGCCGAGGCCATGGACGAGGCCATGATGAAGCATACGATAGAAAAATTCGCCGCCGCGGCCCTCTTCGCCAAGCAGTGCGGCTTCGGCATGATAACCCTGCACGGCGGCCACGGCTGGCTGCTTCATCAGTTCATGTCGCCCACGCTCAATACCCGCACCGACGAATGGGGCGGCAGCTTTGAAAAGAGGATGCGCTTCCCGCTCGCCGTAGTGGACGCCGTGCGCCGGGCGGTGGGCCCGAAATTCCCGCTTGAAATACGCATAAGCGGCAGCGAATGCTACGAGGGCGGATACGATGTGGACTACGGCATAAAAATAGCGAAGGCGCTGGAGGGAAAGGTGGACCTCATCCACGTTTCCGCCGGCAGCCACGAGGACTCCCGCGTGTTCACCCTGACGCATCCGAGCATGTTCCTTGAGGACGGCGTGAACGTGAAGTACGCCGCGGAGATCAAAAAGCACGTAAATACTCCGGTGGCGACGGTAGGCGCGCTGAGCGATCCCGAGCAGATGGAGGAAATAATACGCTCCGGCAAGGCCGACGTGGTGGAGCTCGCCCGCGGGCTGATCTGCGACCCCGATCTGCCCTCAAAGGCCAGAGAGGGCCGCGACGGAGAGATAGTGAAATGCATACGCTGCTTCACCTGTTTTTCGGGGCTCATGAGCCGCGGACAGTTTTCCTGCGCGCTCAACCCGGAAATGGGCAGCGAGGCGGAAACAAAATACGCCCGCCCCGCGGCGAGGCGCGAAAAGGTGCTGATAGCCGGCGGCGGCATCGCGGGCATGCAGGCGGCGCTCACGGCGAAGGAGAGAGGCCATGAGGTCATACTCTGCGAAAGCCTCCCGCAGCTGGGCGGAGTGCTGCGCTGCGAAAAAGACGTGCCGTTCAAAAAACATCTTGAAGAATATATCGACAGACAGGTGCGCATGATAAACGCGGCGGACATCGACGTTAGACTCAACACCGCGGTGACGCCGGAGCTCGCGCGGAGCATACGGCCCGACGCGATCATTGCGGCCATCGGGGCAGAGCCCGTCCGCCCGCCCGTCAGGGGCATAGACGGCGGCAACGTCATCGGCGCCCTCGAGGCGTATAACTCGCCGGAAAAAGCGGGAAAAAGGATCGTTATCCTCGGCGGCGGCCTGGTAGGCTGCGAGCTCGCTATCTACATGGCCGGTCTCGGCAGGGAAGTTACGATCATGGAAATGGCCCCGGCTCTGAACGACGGCGGAAACATACTCCACGGCCAGGCCATAGGCATAGAGCTCGAGCGCCTCGGCGTAAAGCGGCTGCTGTCCACCGCGGCGGCGGAGATAAGCGAAAGCGGTCTGACGGGCCTGCGCGGGGAAGAAAAGATCGTCGTTCCGGCCGACACGGTGATCTATGCCGCGGGGCTTAGGCCGAAGAGAGCCGAGGCGCTCAGGCTCGCGCTCTGCGCGCCGGAGTTTTATCAGATAGGCGACTGCAACGCCGCCGCGAATATCCACCGGGCGACCAACGCCGCGTATTTCACGGCCCTTGATATAGGCAGACTCTGAAAGAGCGGAAGAGTGGGCGGACGCATATAGCAGACGGAACCTATAAGAAC
>DBWE01000202.1:0-3009 GCA_002308315.1 Clostridiales bacterium UBA1246
AAGTATCCTCCACCACGGCAGCCTGCCCGTTTTGCTGTCCTCCTCCGGCGGTGGAGGCAGGGCACCGGGATCCTCCGGCAGCTCCGTTTTTTCCGGCAGCACGCCGCCGCAGGCGTAAACGACGTCCTCGGCCGTTATCGCCTCGGGCAGCATGTCCCGGGCCATGCGGTTTGCCGAGGTGGTATAAAAGCTGTTTCCCGAGAAAAATCTCCGCGGCGTGCCCTCCGTGACTATGTCCCCGTCAAAAAACAGCGCGCAGCGATGGGCATATTTCGCGCAGAACTCCACGTCATGGCTGACCATCACCACGGTCACGCCGCGGCGCAGAAGGACCGCCAGTATTTCCGCGAAGACCTGCTTGAATTCCGCGTCCAGTCCTTTCGTAGGCTCGTCCAGCATCAGGATATCCGGATCGAGAAGCAGTATTTTCGCCAGCGCCGCTCTCTGCTGTTCTCCTCCGGACAGATCGTAGGGATGACGGTCGAGCAGCTCCTCCAGGCGGCACAGTGAGGTGACCCGGGCGGCCTTCTGCTCCCGCTGCGGGTCTTTTTTCGGCAGCAGCTCCAGCAGGTCCTCCCTGACCGTCTTCTTTACGAAAAGCGTCTGCGGGTTCTGCGGCAGGACGCCCACGCTCCCGCTGAGGCTTATCGTGCCCCTGTACGGCTTCAGCAGCCCCGCGAGCAGCTTGAGCGACGTAGTCTTCCCCGTCCCGTTGCCGCCGAGCAGCGCCAGGAATTCTCCCTTGTTTACGGTCAGAGTCAGCCCCTTGACCACGTCCGGGAGGTCCTTTTCGTATTTGAACCACAGGCCTTCCGCGTCTATCACCTTTTCCTCCCCGCGGGGGAAGGGGGGCTCCGGCGGCAGCTCCGCGAGAGGCCGGGCGTGGGAGCGCTCCGCAAGCCAGTCGCGGCCCTCGCGGACGGTGACCGGGCATTCCGCGTCGTTGTCCACCGCGGCCCATACGCGCATGGCGGTCGGCATGGCGAGGAACATTGCGTGTCCCCGGTCTTTGAGCGCGAGGCCTACCTGCTGCGGCGTGCCCTCGGAAATAATGCCGCCGCGGTCCATGACGACGACGCGGGAGGCCAGCGGGAAGGTCTCCTCCAGCCGGTGCTCCGTCAGCAGTATGGTCGTGCCGAGCTCCCGGTTGATCTTTCCCACGGTAGCGAGAAATTCTCCGGCGGCTATGGGGTCAAGCTGGCTCGTGGGCTCGTCAAGTATCAGCAGCTCCGGCTGCATCACCATAACGGAGGCAAGATTCAAAAGCTGCATCTGCCCCCCGGAAAGCTCCGTCACGTTTTTGTAATACCACGTCTGTATGCCGAAAAAAGAGGCCATCTCGGCAACGCGGCGGCGTATGGTCGGCGTATCGCAGCCGAGGCTTTCCAGCCCGAAGGCGAGCTCATGCCAGACCTTGTCCGTCACGACCTGGTTTTCGGGGTTCTGCTGCACGAAGCCTATCCTCGTAGTCTGCGCCGACTGATCCAGCTCCTCGATCGGCGCGCCGTCGAACAGTATGCTCCCGCTGCGTCTGCCGTGAGGCGCGACGGCGCTTTTGAATTGACGAAGCAGCGTCGTCTTTCCGCAGCCGGACGGGCCGCAGAGCACGACGAATTCGCCCTTTTCCAGCGTCAGCGACACGTCGCGCAGCGTGTTTTCCGGCTGCTCGGGGTAAGCGAAGCAAAACCGTTCGGTTTTCAGTATGGGAACACTCAAAACAGCGCAGATCCTTTCCGAATGAAAAATATCACGGTAAAAAGCGTCATTCCGCGAGCTCCTCCCGGCGGAGCTTCTCCCAGCGCCGGTCGGCGTAAACGTTCATTGCCAGGGGCGTAAAGCAAAGCGCGAGGTAGACGAGATGGAAAAACACGACTATGGGCATGAACGGCGTGAATTTGACGCGGGGGTACCAGTTCCAGTAAAAGCCCTCGGCTATCCAGGCCCCGATTATCGTAACGCCGCAGAAGCCCAGCCAGAGCAGCGCATAACGGTCGCGGTCGTCAAAGCGATATATCGAATACGCCGTGCGCCCCGGCAGCCCGTAGCCGCGCGAGCGCATGCTGTCGGCCGTTTCTATGGCGTTTTCCAGGACCCACGTAAGCAGTATCGAAAGTATGGTGACGCCGTTTTTCATCCGCTGCAGTACCGTACCGCTGCTTATGTCCCGGCCCACGCAGCGCTGCGACTCGCTGACCGCCCTGAGCTGCGTGCGGAACTTGGGGACAAAGCGCAGAGTCATGCTCAGCACCAGGCTCAGCGCCGGTATGACGCGCCCGAACAGATATACGAATTTGTCCGAGGTCATCACAGTGTTGTAGCAGCCGAACCAGAGCACCACCGCCACGAGCATCAGCGCCGCCGCGCCGCCGAAGAGTATGCTCTCGAGCGTCAGCGGATTGCCGTTGGGGAAATACCACAGTATCGTGACTCCCTCATGGGAAAAGGTGGGGTTGAGCACGGCGGTGAGGATCAGCATGGGCAGCATGTAGACCAGCGTGAAGCGGACCGCCTTTTTGCCGTTGAGATAAACATCATAGGCCAGCGCGCCCGCGAGAGACACGAAGCGCGTCAGCGGATGCGTAAAGCACATCGTAAAGAGCAGCACCAACGCGAAGTAAAGGAAATTGACGGTCGGATGGCAGCTTGAAAACGTATCTCTGGATACCATCGCTACGCCCCCGCCGTCACGGCGACATAGGCGTCCACGTCTATGCCGAGATCGCAGGTATACTGCCATTCGATCACGTCGCCGTCCTTGAGGGCATAGCGCCCGCAGCCGTAGTTGGGGAACCAGCCNNNNATCCAGCCGCTCAGCTGCCCGCAGTCGAACTCATACAGGTTGTGTATGCCCTCTATGTATGCGCTGTTGTAAATGGGCGTGTTGACGAATTCCAGATGTATCCCCTGCTGCTTGCAGGTGCGTACGAGCACGTTGAACACGCTCTCTCCCTCGTAGAACGTTACCTCGATCGGCTTCAGGATCCAGCCGTCCTCCGGGACCAGCTCCGT
>DBWE01000202.1:3087-8446 GCA_002308315.1 Clostridiales bacterium UBA1246
TCCTGGGGCTCCACCGGTACCGGCTTCCCCTCGGGCACGGCGCTCGTGCCGTAGCGGTCCTTCCCGGTCTCCGGGTCCAGGATCATGCCCTGCAGGGCGGAGTATTCCGCGTCGCCCTCCTCCGCGGCGCCGTCGGCGGACAGGGACGCGGCATAGGCGAGCTTGTCCTCCGCGCTCATTACCCCTTCCGATCCGCCGGGGCGCGCCTCCGACGCCGTCTGCTTCCCTATCCTCCAGCCCTGCAGCCCCGGCGCGTCGCCGCCGTACCAGAACGCGAAGGCCAGCAGAGCCGCCAGCAGCACGGGCAGGATGATCTTCCATTTGTGTTTCTTCCAGAACATATATGCCACCTCATCTTCTCACCGCGGTTTAAAGAAGCCCGGCTTTCTCCAGCATGTTGTACAGCATCTGCGCGATCTCGCAGCGTTTTATATTCTGCGTCGGCTCTATATTCATCACGCTGCCGTCCAGAATGCCTTTGTCGTAGCAGAACGCGAGGGAGGCCCGCGCCCAGTCGGCGGTTTTGGTATAGTCCCCGAACTGCGCCAGCGTGTCGCGGATCGCGGAAGCGGAGTAATCCGTGTCCATACCGCAGAGCTTTGCCGCCCGGGCCACCATCGTCGCGGCCTCCTGCCTCGTGATCGTGCCGTTCGGGGCGAACAGGCCGTCCCCGACCCCGTTGACTATACCGTAGGTATTCGCCGTGCCTACAAAGCCGGCGAACCAGTCCCCCGTCTTTACGTCCGTGAAGCTGTCGTTGGCCTTCGGCTCCAGGCCGAGAGCGCGCACCGTGATCGCGGCGAACTGCGCGCGGCTCATGTTCGCGTCCGGCGCGAAGCTGCCGTCGCCCATGCCGTTTATGATCCCGCGGGAAGCCAGCGCCTCGACGGCGGTTTTGTTCGGGTGGTTCTTGATATCGCCGAAGGTCGTGCCCGACATTGTGACCGGGACCGCCTTCACGTCCTTATGCTTTCCGGGAAGACCCGTCCCGCCGACGGCTGAGCCGCTCCGGTCAAGCTTAACGTCGATGGCGTCGTCCATGCGGTAAAGCGAATTTTTCCCGTCACGCTGTCTTTTCGCGGCAACGAGCGCGTAAAAGCCCTGCTCGGCGGTCATCTGATTGTTTCCCTCGCCCGCGGCGGTGTGATCAAAGCCGCCGTCCGGCCGGCGGAACGCCAGCAGGGCGTCGAGCAGCGACACTCCGTTTTTCACGAAGCGCGGATCCTCCGGAGACAGTCCCAGCTCGCACAGCGCAACGATTATCTGCACTATGCTCTCGGCGTTGCTGTCGCCCATCGACGAAAATCCGCCGTCGTCCTGCTGCATGGCGCTCATGCAGTCCAGCGCCTCCCCGATCGCCTTTTCCACGGCCGGCTGACTTTGATATTTCGCCAGCGCCTGCAGAGCCATGCCCGTGATATCCGGATCCGAGGCATCGTTGGCGTAGGCTTCTCCGGTGCCGCCGAACAGGCTCCAGCCGCCGTCGGCAAGCTGACAGTCAAGGATATAGTCAACGTACATCTGCCGCGTGGCCTGAGTGGCGGCGTCGGGATTTTCCGGCATGGGATAATCCCGGCTGTCGAGCGCGATCAGCGCCCATATCGGGCCGTTCAGTCCCTGCCAGACGGTCTTGTCAAAATCACCGAGGGGCATCGTCAGATCGTAGCCTCCGACGTCCCGCGCGTCCGCGCCTATGGCGGAGAGGGCTGTGATCACGCGGGAATACTCGGTATATTTCTTTTCATGCAGCACTCCCCTGCGCTCCTTTACGTACTCCTCCGCCGCCGAATAGTAGTCCCGATAGTACTGATCCGGCACGTCGCAGCCGCTTCTCGCAAGGCCGAGCACGGCCCATTCGCCGCCCACCGAGCCTACCTGCGGCTGCTGCGTTGCCGAATAAATATACTTCCCCGTGACGACCACCGCGCTGTTCAGCGCGCCGTCCGACACCGCCGCGAGCGCGGCGGGCGCCGCGCCGAGCAGCAGCGTCATCACGAGTGCAAGAGCTATGATCTTTTTTTTCATGCTTCGTTCCCCCATGGTCTACCGTTATTGTCCTTCGGCGTAAAAATCGCCCCGCGGCGGTTTTTCACGCCACGATCAGCTTTACCAGACGCGCCAGTATCTCCGCGGCCTCTGCCCGCGTCACGCATCCGTGAGGCTCAAATCTGCCGCCGCCGTTCAGCAGCCCGACGCCCACGGCCCAGGCCACGTCCTCCCTCGCCCAGGCGGAGATATCGCCGCCGTCGTTGAAGAGGCTCAGATCGGCCGTTCCTTCGGGCTCAAGACCGAGAAAGCGCACGTACCGGTGCAGCATGGCCGCAAGCTGTTCGCGCTCTACGTTTTTCTCCGGCTCAAAACCGGCTCCCGTGCCCTTCACTATCCCGGCGCCGCTTGCCCAGACGACCGCGTCGGCGTACCACTTGCCCTCCTGCACGTCGCCGAAGGGATTTTCGCCGGACGCTTCCGCGTCCTCCAGCCGGTACAGCACCGCTGCCAGCATGGCCCGGTTCATGGGCATTTCCGGGGCGAACTCCGTCTCGCTGACGCCCTTGAATATGCCGCGCCCGACGACGAAGCTCACGTCCCCGGCAAAGCCGTCGCCGTCCTTCACGTCGTCAAATGCCGCTTCGCGCTTTTCAAACCTGACTTCGGCGCCCGCGGGTATCTCCGCGAAGCATCTGCCGTCCTCGGCAAAGGATTTTTTAACGGCTTCGCCCGTGCCGTCGGCCTTTACGATCACCGGCACGTCGTTCCCGCCGCCGGAGGGCAGCTCGATCCTCAGCTTCGCGTCCACGCGCTCCCCGCCGGTCTTCACGTCAAATACCGTGCCGCCGTCTTCGTTATACGTTACGGACAGCTCAACGTCTCCGCCGGACTCCGACGCCGCTTTCAGGACCCGGGCGTCCAGCCTGACGGCGGCTGTTCCGGTATCGACCTTCAATACTACGCCCGCGTCCGCCGCGGCTTTCACCGCGTCCGCGCCGAGGGCCGCCGTGACGCTGTCCGCGCCGCCGGCTTCCACGCTGACGGTCAGCGTTTTCCCGACGGCGCCGCTCTTCAGCGCCTCGCTTATCGTCTCCGCGCTCACCTCGGCCCCGCCGTTCTCCGCGTCCGCCGTTACGGTGACGGACGCTTCCCCGGAGTCATGCTCCGGCTCTCCGCTGCCGCCGTCCCTGTCCGCGGATCCCGTTCCGCCGCCTCTGCCCAGGTAGGTATCGGGAGCGCCGAGCCACCTGTCATAATAGCTCCCGTCGCCCAGACTCGGCCAGCGCCCCTCGCCGAACCAGTCGGACACCTCGTAGCTGAAATCATTCACGTAATGCCATATCACCGTGTCGCCGTCGTGAAGCTCCTGCTCCGTCAGGCCCAGGCCCGGGTGAGAACCGTTCACGGTGTACATCCAGCCGCTGCGTTTGCCGTTGGAGAACTCGCTGAGCTCATAGCCCTCCGGCGAGCGGACCGTTTCCACGTAATTCCTGTCCGCGCCGACGCTCGCTATCCCCGCCTCTCCGGTCGCTTTTTCCCACAGGTCGCGGACGGTCGCGCCCTTTTCCAGCGTGTACTTCACCGTGGGTATCCACGTAACGTAGTCCGGCAGATACGCTTCCGCGCCGAGATCGACGTCCTTTTCCGCCTGCTCCGCGCCGATCAGCCGCATCGTCACGGTGACGGTCGTTTTTTCCGTCACGGTCTCTCCGGCGCCGCTCCCGCCGCCTTCCGCTGTCCCGGTTCCCGTTCCGCCGCCTCTGCCCATGTAGTTATCGGGAGCCGCGAGCCACCTGTCATAATAGCTTCCGTCGCCCAGGCTCGGCCAGCGCCCCTCGCCGAACCAGTCGGACACCTCGTAGCTGAAATCGTTCACGTAATGCCATATCACCGTGTCGCCGTCGTGAAGCTCCTGCTCCGCCAGCCCCAGGGCCGGGTGAGAGCCGTTCACGGTGTACATCCAGCCGCTGCGTTTGCCGTTGGAGAACTCGCTGAGCTCATAGCCCTCCGGCGAGCGGACCGTTTCCACGTAATTTCTGTCCGCGCCGACGCTCGCTATCCCCGCCTCTCCGGTCGCCTTTACCCACAGATCGCGGACCGTCGCGCCCTTTTCCAGCGTATACTCCGCCGTGGGTATCCACGTCACGTAGTCCGGCAGATACGCCTCCGCGCCGAGATCGACGTCTTTTTCCGCCTGCTCCGCGCCGATCAGCCGCATCGTCACGGTGACGGTCGTTTTTCCCGTCACGGTCCCCCCGGCGCCGCTCCCGCCGCCGTCCGGGTCTTCGGGAGTCGGGTCCTCCGGGACGGGAGGAGTATACGGCGTGTCGGTATTCAACTCAACGTCGCTCATGTCATAGAGCGCGGTCACGCCCCGTTTATATCTGTCATAGGCCGTCAGACCGTAGGCCGCCTGCTCGGAGGCCATCTTATTGACCTTTCCGTCCTTATCGTGTCTGAAGCCGCCGCTCTCCGCGTCGAAGTAGCTCAGCATATCGTCAAGAACGCTCCTGCCGTTCTTGACGAACGCTTCGTCGGCGTCCGCGTCGCGTCCCATCGCGGACAGGGCTATAACGACCCACGTGTCCGCCTCGGCGCTGCCGAAGCCTCCGTCGGGCCCCTGCGCGCCGGCGAGGAAGCTCAGAGCCGCGTCCACGGCGCTTTTTATTTCGTCCCTGCTCACGCCGTCGCCCAGGGCGGCAAATCTTTCCTCGCTGAAATAATACGGGGCAAGGGCGTAGACCGCCGCCGCCGTCGTATCGAGATCGCTGCCGTTTCCGTTTATGCTCAGCGCTCCGTCCGCGTTCTGAGCCGCGATGAGAGAGGCTATGAACGCCGTTCTGGCCTCTCTGCCCTCGTCGCCGTTGAGATAGCCGCGGCTGTCCAGCGCGAGCAGGGCGAAGGCCGTCCCGTTGTTTCCCTGCCATACGGCCCGGTATTTGCCGTCGGCCTGCCTGTCGAGCAGCGGCGTTACGAAATCGTATACCGCGCTGTCCGTTTCAAAACGGGAAGCGTCGACGCCCATGCTCGTCAGAGCGATCACCACGCGGGAATACTCGGTATATTTCCTGTCGTGCAGCTTTCCGCCGCAGTCGTCCGCGTAGGTCCTCAGATTGGCGAGATACCTTTCGTTCCACTCCTCCCCGGCCGCGCCGCCGCGGTTGAGGGCGAATACCGCCCACTCGCCGCCCGTGGAGCCGACCTTCGGATCCGGGACCGCGGTCCTGATGTAATCCCGCACGGACTCCATGGCCTCTTCATATGTCGGCAGCTCCGGCGCGGGCGCCCGGTAAGGCTCCGCGGTGATCACCGCGTCCGTGACCGACGCGGTATCTCCCGCGCCCTCCAGCGACAGTACGGCGGTAAAGCC
>DBWE01000202.1:8535-8659 GCA_002308315.1 Clostridiales bacterium UBA1246
AGCTCAAGCAGAGCCAGGCGGGCCTCGATGAAGGCCTTCAAAGACTCCTCGTCATTTGCCTCCGTCTGAGCGGCGGTCCAATCCGAGGTCTCGATCAAATTTCTGTCGTCCGCGAGCTTTTGCT
>DBWE01000157.1:0-132 GCA_002308315.1 Clostridiales bacterium UBA1246
AGATGCGCGTCGAGCGATTTCTGATCCTCCCATACCTCGATCATCGCGTAAAGGTATTCGTCGGATTTGCTCACGTTGAGGGTGTAGGAAACATTGCCCGCTTCCTTGCGCGTCTCTTCGATGAGCTCTTTT
>DBWE01000157.1:247-2418 GCA_002308315.1 Clostridiales bacterium UBA1246
ATCCTGAAGAGCTTTACCGCCGCTCTCGCGATCTTATACACCGGTCCTTCAAGCACGGCCCGTGCGTTTTTCAGCTCGCGGCGTATCTCGATGCGCTGCGGGCAGTGCTTTTCGCATTTGCCGCAGCCCACGCAGTTCGACGCGGCGGTGGAGTCGTGCCGGATGGCGGACTGCATGAAGTAATCCTTTTCCGCGGCTACCCAGCCCTCGGAATACCGTCTGTTGTACGCGGAAAACGTGCCGGGGATATCCACGTTCTTCGGGCAGGGCATGCAGTAGCCGCAGCCCGTGCACGGCACCTTCATTTTGGCGTTGATCGCCTCTGCCGCGCGGCGGAGCATCTCCCTGTCCTCATCCGTCAGGCTTCCCGCCCCGGCCTCGGACGCGGTGCCGATATTGTCTGCGAGCACCTCCGCGTTGTTCATGCCCGACAGCACGCAGGTGATCTCGGGCTGGTCGAAAAGCCAGCGGAAGGACCACTGCGCCGCCGTATGCTTTACCGGGTGCCCCTCAAAAATGTCCAGCGCCGCCTGCGGGATGCGGTTTGCCAGCTTGCCACCCCTGAGCGGTTCCATTATCATGACCGGTATTCCCTTTTCATGCGCGCGGCGCAGGCCTCTGCGTCCGGCCTGAGAATTCTCGTCCATGTAGTTGTACTGTATCAGGCACATGTCCCAGTCCCGCACGTCGAGCAGGCGGCAGAACATCTCGCTGTTGCCGTGGTAGGAAAAACCTATCTGGCGTATCGCGCCGCTTTTTTTCTTTTCCTCGAGCCATTCCTCGATGCCCAGCCCCTTCAGCCGTTCCCACGTGGCCGTGTCGGTGAGCATGTGCATCAGGTAATAGTCGATATGATCCGTGCGCAGCCTTTTCAGTTCCTCGTTGAAAAGCTTTTCGGCGCCTTCTCTGCTCTTTATCATATAATGGGGCAGCTTGCTGGCGATAAAGACCTTGTCGCGTATGCCTCCGCGCTCGAGTATCTCTCCCAGGGCCGCCTCGCTGCCCGGATAGATATACGCCGTGTCAAAATAGTTCACTCCCGCCTCCGCGGCGCTCATGATCAGCTTTTCGGCCTGAGGTATATCTATGCGTCCTCCCGCCTGCGGCAGGCGCATGCAGCCGTATCCGAGAACGGATATTCTGTTGCCGTACTTGTCCTCACGGTAATTCATCGTTCCGATCTTCCATACCTTCCGTAGCTTTTTGGGAAGCGCCGGGTAAAAGCAGCCTCGGCGTTTTTTGAATTTTATCGCAGCGCAGCCGATTAGTCAATCACCGAAATCCCCCCGCCGCTTCAGGCGTTTTGCCGCATTTTCCTTTACCTTATCGGCGCGATTTGATATAATCCGGTCAAAGCAGTATACGGAGGATGACGTCATGAACAGCATATCTCTCTTTATCGCATGCTCGGCCCTCGCGCTCCTGCTTCTTGCCGCTTCGTTCGGCTGCGGCGTCCGCGAGCCTTACCCCGAGCCTCAGACCTCTTCCCCGCCGCCTTCGCGGGCGTATGACGAAGAGCCCATAGCGCCCGGCGGTACCGAGGACCGCAGCGATCCGGGCGCGGCGAAGGCGATCCTTTCCGAGGAGATAAGCCGCTTTGAATGCAGCGTTTCGCTCAAGTCCTACGCTCTTGAAGCCAACGGCGTTCTGAGAGCTCCGCGTTACGAATTCTCCGCCCTGCGCAGCGGCAACGGCGCGGAGTGCTCTTTCCGCGCTTTTCCGGGCGAGGCTGTGAGCTTCATTGCGGACGAGGCTTTTCTGGACGATATACAGCGTATAGTGAAGGATAACGGGCTCGCCTCCTTCAACGGCCGTGACAGGACCACCTACGGTCTGCCCGACGATTTCGGGGCGTCGCTCGAAACAGATTACGCCTCGGGAGAGAAAATACGCGCTTACGACAATTCCGACATGTTTCTTCCCTTCCCCGCCGTGGAGGCGCTCGTCACCCTCTTCGGCTCCGCCGCGGGGCCCGTGCCCTATACCTCCATAACTGCCGAGGAAGCTGTCGAGCTCATGGAGCGCGAAAGCGGCTTTCTGATAGTGGACGTCCGCCGCGAGGATGAATACGAAAGCGGCCATATCCCCGGGGCTATACTGCTGCCCAACGAGGAAATACAGCTCGGCAATACGGAGCCGCTGCCGGACAGGGACCGGCTGCTGCTCATTTA
>DBWE01000157.1:2427-2786 GCA_002308315.1 Clostridiales bacterium UBA1246
CCGGCCGCCGCAGCAAGGAGGCCGCAGGAAAGCTGTCCGAGCTCGGCTATACGAGGGTATTCGAGTTCGGCGGCATAGTCGACTGGCCGGGCGATGTCGTGACCGAATGACGTGACCGATATATAAAGAAAAGGCGCTGCATCTCTTCGGTCGTTCCGCCGAAGGATGCAGCGCCTTCTTTATTTTTTCCTCCACAGCTGCGGCGAGAACAGTATGAGCATGGGGAATATCTCCAGCCTGCCCATCAGCATGGACAGAGACAGCAGCAGCTTGGTGAACATCGAAAACGGCGCAAAGCCTCCCATCGGTCCCACTCCCGCCAGGCCCGGGCCGACGTTGGCGACGCACGAAAGCGAAGC
>DBWE01000157.1:2800-2922 GCA_002308315.1 Clostridiales bacterium UBA1246
AAGTCCGCGCCGTTCAGCGCGACCGCGACGGTGCCTGTCAGTACCACCGCGATATATACGAAGAAGAACAGAAACGAGGAAGACACGGTGGAATCGTCCACGGTCTTTCCCTCGAGCTTCAC
>DBWE01000157.1:2981-6747 GCA_002308315.1 Clostridiales bacterium UBA1246
GCCGCCCGTAGAGCCCGCGCAGCCGCCCATGAACATCAGCGCCACCAGCAGCGCCTTTGAAAGCTCCGGCCATCTGTCGAAATCGGCCGTAGCGAAGCCCGTGGTGCTTACGATGCTCGCCACCTGGAAAAACGAATATCTCATCGCGTTCAGCAGGCCGCCGTACATATGCATGATGTTCAGAGCGATTATCATTCCCGAGAGGACTACGACGCACAGATAACAGCGCAGCTCCTCGCTTTTCAGCGCTATGGCGGTCTTTCCGGTGACTATCAGGAAAAACAGGTTGAAGTTGACGCCGAACAGCAGCATGAACACCGTGACCACGACGTCTATGTACGCGCTGTCATAGTATCCCACGCTCAGCGTGCGCAGGGAAAAGCCGCCCGTTCCCGCGGTGCTCATCGAGTGTATGACCGAATCGAAAAACGACATTCCGCCGAAGAGCAGAAACACCGTTTCGAGCACCGTGAGGGCGATATATATCACGTAGAGTATCAGCGCGGTTTTGCGTATGCTCGGCACGAGCTTGCCCACCGACGGTCCCGGCATCTCCGCGCGCAGTATGCGCATGCCTCTCGAGTTTGCCATCGGCAGCACCGCCATGACGAACACCAGCACTCCCATTCCGCCGATCCAGTGCGTAAGGCTGCGCCAGAAGATGCAGCCTCTCGACATGCCCTCGATATCGGTGAGTATGGTCGCTCCCGTGGTCGTGAAGCCGGAGACCGTTTCGAATACCGCGTCGACGAAGTTGGGTATCTCTCCGCTGAATACGAAGGGCAGAGCGCCGAAAAGCGACATCGCTATCCACGACAGCGCCACGCTGAGAAAGCCCTCCTTCGCGAAGATCCTGGTGTTGACGGGCTTAAGCAGCAGCAGCCCCCCGCCCGCGGCGGCGAGCAGCAGTATCACGGCGAGGAAATGAAACGGGGACTCTCCGTATATTATACATACCAGCGCGGGCAAAAGCATGAAGGCGGCTTCCGTGCACAGGACCCTGCCCAGGATCTGCCATACGGTTCTGTAATTCAAAAGCAATATCACGCCTTTTCAGTTCATTTCTCGGTAAATATTAGCACTTTGGTATAAAAAAATCAACCGCGGAAGATACTCCGCGGTCAGCGCCGCCGATGCAGGCCGTACTCCCGACGGCCTTCCGCCGAGCCCGCCTTGACTTCGGGACAAAAAGAGACCGCCTGCAAAGCCCTTCGGACTTTACAGGCGGCCGGGGGTCTTCGGGCTCTCAGCGGAGTCCCTTATCGCGTATATCCCACAGCAGTCTGCCCATGCGGCAGTCGCTCACTTCTCTTACCGTGCCGTCGGCTCCGGCGACGCTTTTCAGAAATTCGTGTACGGCGCGTATATTTTTTTCCTCGTGCCCTTCCTCGTCCAGAAGGTATTCGCTGTAGCGCTCCGCGGTATTTCTGTCCGCGGGAAGGTCTATTTCTCTGTGCTGATCGTAATAGCTGCTCCGCGGACAGTATCCCCGCTCCCAGAGCAGGCCGAAAAGCGCGAAAAACCAATGCGAATGGCTCGTCTTTTCCCGTTTCGGCTCTCTTCCGAACACCTCTCGCATCACTCTGTCCTGCAGCTCGTTGCTGCTGCTCACAAAGCAGGAATTAAAGCACCACGCCCGGCTCATCGCCATCATATTGTCCAGCCCTCTTCCCGCCACGGCAGGGGTTATCGACGAGAAGACAAGGTCGAATTTGCCCCGCCAGCCGAGCTCGTCTATATCGGCCTTGGGAAAGTCCAGCGCCGCGAAGCGGGCGTTGTCCAGCCCCTGCTCGCGGCAGTAGCNNGCTGCCGTACTCGGTCATGCGCCGCGAAAGATCCACGCCCAGAACGCTTCTCGCGCTGCGGGCGAATTCCGCGGCAAAGCGCCCCGGCCCGCAGCCTATGTCCGCCACGTCGCTTTCGGGCCCGAGCAGTCCCTCGGAGCGCAGGAAGGCCGCCGTATCCGTGACCCTTCGGCTGTGAAGCTCTCTCTCCCCCTCGCGGCGGTATTTCAGGTCCCACTCTTCGGCGCGCCGGTTCCAGCGCGCCTCATTTCCGTTTTTTTCGGCGCCGCGGCCGTTGTACCATTCATCTTCGAATATCGAAGCAAGCTCGGCATCGTTCATCGTCTTATCGCCTCCGCCGCGATCTGCGGCACATCGTCCCTGTTGCGCTCGTCCACGGTGATCACCGTGCCCGTTTTCGCAGCCTCCCTCGTCCAGGCGGGGAAGCCCTGTCTTATCACCGCGAGCACCGGTATGTCCGAAAGCAGAGCCTCCGTCACAGCCTTTCTGAATTCCGCGGCGTCCTTTTCCAGAAAGCCGAGCTCGTCCATTATTATCAGCTCTCCGTCCCGGAGGGCGTTTCGCAGACAAAGGCTGCCGAAGCCGTCGAAAACGTCCGTGTTCCCCACCGGGCCGTCCTCACGCATGACCGCGGCGAGCCTTTCCGGAACGTACAGGGGCTCCTCGTCCCAGGGGCGGATATACAGCGCGCGTTCCGTTTCCGTCCGGTAAAAGACCGTGGCAAAGCCCTTTGCTCTCAGCCCGAGCAGTTCAACTGCCGCTCTGAGCGCAAAGGATTTGCCCACGCCTCTCGCTCCCGTCAGAAATACGTTCATACGCCCGCCTTTGATTGACTATTGACTTTATCCGCTTTCACAGTTATTCTTATTGAGAAATAATATCATCCTTCGTCCGGCGCGTCAAGAGCGGCTCTTTCCGCCGGCGGCATTTTTCGGAAAGGAAACTCCGGTGATGACAGGCGAAAAGCCACGTATCGGCGCGCGCTTTGCGGTTTTGTGCGCCGGCTTCATTATCATACTCATCGCGTCCTTCTTTTTGGGGCGCTACTCCGTTTCCCTGCGCGAGCTGTTCGCCCGCGGCACCTCCGCGACGGTGCTTTTCAACATACGCATGCCGCGCATAATCGCCTGCGTCGTCGTCGGCGCGGCGCTCTCGCTGGCGGGCGTATCGTATCAGGGCATGTTCCGCAATCCCATGGTGTCTCCCGACATACTCGGCGCGTCCTCGGGCGCGGGCTTCGGCGCGGCTCTGGGCATACTTCTGTCCTTCGGATATTTCGGCATATCCGTATCGGCCTTTCTCTTCGGCCTCGGCTCGGTACTGCTGGCCTGGTGCATCAGCCGCGTCAGCCGTCTCGACCAGACGCTGTCCATGGTGCTGTCCGGCATAGTTGTCTCTTCGCTTTTTTCCGCGTCGACCTCTTTCATAAAGCTCATCGCCGATACGGAGGATACGCTCCCCGCGATAACGTACTGGCTGATGGGCTCCATGGCGTCCATCAAATGGCGCGATACGGTGTTCGTATGCATACCCGTCATCATAGGCGCCGTCCCGCTCTTCCTGCTGCGCTGGCGCATCAACATACTCACCGTCAGCGAGGATGAGGCGAAGAGCCTCGGCGTGAACACCGCGGCGCTGCGCACCGCGGTGATCGCCTGCGCCACGCTCATTACCGCCGCGAGCGTCGCCGTAAGCGGCATGATAGGCTGGGTAGGCCTCGTCATACCTCATTTCTGCCGCCTTATGTTCGGCTACGACTATCGCAGGCTCATTCCCGCCTCGGCAATAATGGGAGCGGGCTTTCTTCTCGCGGTGGACGATATAGCCCGCGTCATAACCACGAGCGAGCTGCCGCTCGGCATACTCACTTCGTTCGTGGGCGCGCCCGTGTTCGTATGGCTCATACTGAAAGGAGGCGCCGCCCGTGAGCATTGAGCTTGATAACGTCAGCTTTTCCTACC
>DBWE01000157.1:6856-9716 GCA_002308315.1 Clostridiales bacterium UBA1246
CGGACGCGACATACGCTCCTTTTCCCGCGCCGAGGCGGCGCGGGAGCTCGCCTATATCCCACAGGCCGTTTCTCCCGTTTTCAACTATACGGTAATGGACACCGTGCTCATGGGCGTTACCGGCCGCCTCTCGCTTACGGAAATGCCCGGCGAGAAGCACCGCCGCGCCGCGATGGAAATACTCGACGGCCTCGGCATAGCTTCGCTCGCCGACCGCGGCTGCGGTCAGATAAGCGGAGGCGAAAGACAGCTGACGCTGCTTGCCAGAGCACTCATCCAGAACGCGGGCATACTCATCATGGACGAGCCTACCGCCNNCCGCCAATCTGGATTACGGCAATCAGTACCGCGTCATGGAGCGCATTTCCGAGCTGTCCTCGCGGGGCTACACCGTGATATTCTCCACTCACGATCCCAATCAGGCCCTCATGCACGCAAGCCGCGTGCTGGTGCTGTCGGACGGGCGCATAATGACCGACGGCAGCCCCGCCTCCTCGCTGACGGAGGAAACGCTCTCCTCGCTTTACGGCATACCCGTTTCCCGCAGGAGCGTCGATACCGAAAGCGGCGGCGCGCTCATATGTTTTCCCGGGAAATGATCATCTGCCCTGCAAAAATCGGCGGCGGTTNNTTATTTGAAGACCGCCGCCGGACCGTATGCAGATTTATGCTTTGACCGTGCTTTCCTTTTCCAGCAGCTCGGGATTTTTCAGATATTTCTGAAACAGCTCGAAAGCATAGGCAAAATAATGTCCCGAGCATATCCTTTCGTCCATGACCACTCCGAGGGGGATGCAGCGTTCGAAAATTATCCCGTCCTTTGTGTGCTTCGGCACCTCCCGCAGATTGCCCATCGTAATGGCGACGCTCGTCGTGCCGAATTCGTAAACGTGGTGGTAAATGTGGTTCGCCCTTATGCTGGCAAGATCGCTTATCAGCAGGCTTGCGTGGAAGGGGCTGACGTCGAGCAGCGCCTTCGGCAGCAGGCCGTGCTTGTCGAAGAAGCGGGCGAGATTTATGGCGATACGCATGAGAAAGCCCATCTTCACGAATACGTCCATGGCCTTGTCCAGGCCGTTTTTTTCCTCCGTGCTTCTGTTGGTCTCTATGAAGTCCACTATTTTTTTCTGGACGGTGAAAACGTCGTCGTCGAGGTCTATCTTTATCTTCGACATGGCGCTTTCTCCCGAGGGCCTCAGCACCACCATTGAAACCGTAAAGTCATTATGCTCGTAAATGCGCTTGTTTACGACAAAATTATTTATCTCCGGGTACTCCTTCAGCATATGCGCGTACGCCGTCAGCACCAGGGCGAGATGACTTACCGCTCTGCCCTCCCTGCGCTTGGCGTTCATATACTCTCTCATCGGCGCCACCGGTATATCCACCGTGACCATGTTCATCGCGTCATATCTCTTTGGAAGAAAATGCGGGATGAGATAGTACATGCTTTCCTTGCCTTTTACG
This sequence comes from Clostridiales bacterium UBA1246, assembly GCA_002308315.1. Taxonomy (GTDB): domain Bacteria; phylum Bacillota; class Clostridia; order Oscillospirales; family Oscillospiraceae; genus UBA1246. The sequence continues at coordinate 8,324 of DBWE01000157.1, forward strand.
GGCTTTCCGTCTGCTCTCATTACTGCCTCCGCACCGTGAAATCGCGCGAAAAATTCTTACATGATTATAGTTTTCGTAAAGTGACTTGTCAAGCGCAAGTAATTCCCACCGGGCGTCCGGACGCTTTCTTTTTTCTCTCCGCCGCTTTTCTTGATTTATCCCGTCCGTATGGTATAATTATATTATGACATATTTCCGCCTCGGCGGACAAAAACGAAACGAGAAAAAGGAAGTGCAGAAGAATGGAGATCGGCGACATCAACCGCTGGGGAGCGGAGCTGGAACAGCAGATGAAGCTGGAAACTCACCCCATCGCGATAAAATGGTATGAAAAAGTCGAGGACGTACCCCCGAACGCCATGTTCCCCAAGCGCATGATGAAAAAGCATATGGCTCTGTGCCAGGCTTTTGCCTACGTGCGCATGAAGGGCATGACCATTGCCATGACCAAGGAAGACCACTGGTGCTGGAATCCCCTTGTCGGCTTCGGTCAGGTCGACTGCTCTCCGGGCACCGAGGCCTTCAGCGAGGTGGTCGATCTTCTCGGCATATCCGACCACGACAGGGCCGTGGAATTCTTCACGAATTTCCCCCGGCTCCCTCTCGGCCGCTACAACGCGATCGCGCTCGCGCCGCTCGCGACGGCGACGTTTGAGCCTGACGTGGTGCTCATCTATTCGAACACGGCTCAGTGCAACCACATGATCAGAGCCATAAAGGGCGCCACGGCCGATTACGTCCGCAGCATCTTCGACGGCATAGACTCCTGCATATACTGCACAGTCCCTTCCTTTGCCGAAAACGAATACCGCGTCACCCTGCCCGATCCCGGCGACAGGGAGCGAGCCCACGCCGGAGACGACGAGATCATTCTTTCCATCCCCGGAAAGCGTCTCGAGGAATTCATGACCTCCTTCAGCGCCATGAACCGCTTCATGGGCTTCAGCAAGGCAATGATAGACTTCAATCTCGACTTTGCCCGTCCCCCGTTCTATAACAAGCTTTTCGATCTNNTGGGGACTGGAAAAGGGTGAGGACTGGTAATCACCGTGAAAAGATCTCGAATAATCCGCAGAATTATCCGCGGCATGTCCGGCGGCGTTCTCCGCATCGTCCTTATTGCCGCGGCCGCGCTGATCGCGGCGGTGCTCATCATGGATTTATCCGTCGTTTTTTCCTCGGCGGAGCATATACTCTCGGCCGACGCCTCCGTGCCCGAGGCCGACTGCATCCTTGTGCTCGGCGCCGGAGTATACAGCGACGGCTCGCCCAGTCCCATGCTTGCCGACCGCCTCGAGATCGCGGCATGGCTTTATAAGCGCGGCGTTTCCGAGAGGATCATAGTCAGCGGCGATCACGGACGCGAGGATTACGACGAGGTCGGCGTCATGAA
>DBWE01000211.1:0-9706 GCA_002308315.1 Clostridiales bacterium UBA1246
TTCGGCCACTTGGGTACTTCTCCAAAGCCTAAAGAAATATAACACAGCTTTGACGGTATGTCAACTAAAACTTGAATATCACGCCCACGGCGGCGGAAAAGAGTATAAAAACGGCGGGATGCATATTTTTAGTTTTTTTAACAAAATTTGTCAAAACGAAAATAACCGCGGCGAGTATCAGGGCCTCGGGGGCCGCCGTGAGGCTTCCCGTCTCCGCCGTCAGAAAGGTGATGCGGCACAGCGACCACAGCGCCGAGGCGATCAGCGCCGCCGAAGCGGCCCGCAGACCGTAGAAGGCGCGGTCGACGAGCTTTGCCGAGCGGAATTTCTCCAGCACGCGCGAAACGATGAGTATGCAGATGAAGCAGGGCAGGACAAGGCCCGCGGTCGCGCAGAACGCTCCGGGGACGCCGGCCGCCGTAAAGCCGGTATAGGTAGCCATATTCACGCCTATCGGCCCGGGCGTGGACTCGGACACCGCTATCATGTCCGCGAGCTTTTCCTGCGTGAACCAGCCGGTGCGCGCGGAAATATCCTGCAGGAAGGGCACCGTCGCCATCCCTCCGCCGAAGGCGAACAGCCCGGTCTTGAAAAACTCGAAAAAGAGGCGAAGATATATCACGCTTTCCGCCTCCCTTTCACGGACTGTATCGCCACTCCCGCGGCGCCCGCGGCGGCGACGAACAGCACCGGCGACAGGCCGGTGAGGACCGCTCCGAAGAAGACCGCGGAGAAAACGATCGCCGCGGCGGCGTCCCTGACCGCCTTTTTCAGTATTTTGACGAGCGCGTTCAGAATGAGCACGCATACGCATACTCTTATACCGGCGAACGCGCTTGCCACGTACGCGTTGTCGGAAAAGCTCTGTATAAACGCCGCGACGGCGAGGATCATAAGGAACGAGGGCGTGACGACGCCCAGGGTGGCGGCGAAGGCCCCGGTAAATTTTCTCTGCTTCGCGCCCACAAAGGTCGCGGTGTTCACGGCTATGATACCCGGGGTGCACTGAGATACCGCGAACCAGTCCAGCAGCTGCTCCTCATCGGCCCATCCGTGCTTTTCCACTACCTCGCGCCTGAGCATGGGCAGCATGGCGTATCCTCCGCCGAAGGTGAACAGGCCCACTCTCGCGAACGCCAGGAAAAGCTCCCATAATTCCCTCATAACGATCCTCCGCGGAACGGCGCGGATTGCGCCCCTTGCAGCTTCGGGCAGCGCGCCGGTCGTCTGTATTATATTGTGCCCCGATAGGCGCTGTCAAGCTTCGCCCGGCCGCGCGAATGTACATAATCCTGTTGTACATTCCCGAAATAATTGATATAATGAACACGCTCATCCCGCCCCCGTCCGGCGAGGCGCCGAGATCCGGGACCGTCCGCGGGAGGGGTATAACGAACAGGATAAAGGAGCGTGCTTACAGACGTGCTCAAGTATAAAATGACCATCGCGGGCGTGGAGAGAGAGCTCCCCATCTGCCCGATCAGCGACGAGCTTTCAATAGGCGCTTTCGTCATCATCGGCGACTGCGAGCTCACCTCCGCCTGCGCGGAGGCGCTGCTGAAAAAAGCGCCGGAATACGACTATCTCATCACCGCCGAGGCCAAGGGAATGCCTCTGGTCCATGAAATGGCGCGCCTGAACGGCGACAAAAAATACTTCGTCGCCCGCAAAGGCGCCAAGCTGTATATGACCGGAGTTCTGGAATGCGCCGTCAGATCCATAACCACCGCAAAGGAGCAGCGGCTTTATCTCGATACCGCCGACGCCGAACTCATGAAGGGCAAGCGCATCGTGATAGTCGACGACGTCGTTTCCACCGGCGAGAGTCTGCATGCGCTTGAGTCCCTCGTGAACATGGCCGGCGGCCGCATAGTCGGACGCATGTTCATCCTTGCCGAGGGCGACGCCCGCGGCCGTGACGACGTCACCTATCTCGAGCCCCTGCCTCTCTTCCGTCCCGACGGGACGCCTCTGGAATAATGGACGAAACGCGCGTAGGCTCCCTGCCGCCCGCCGACCGGGTAGAAGCGGCAGAAACCCGGCCGCCGCTGTGCGAGTATCCCCGGCCGCAGTTCATGCGGCCGGACTGGCTGTGCCTCAACGGTCAGTGGAGCTTTGAGATCTGTCCCGAAGGAGAGATGCCTCTGCGTCTCACCGGCACGATAACCGTACCCTTCTGCCCCGAGTCCGTCCTTTCCGGCGCGGCCCGCGGCCCGAGGAACGGCGAAATGCTGTGGTACGGGCGCAGCTTTATCCTGCCCGAGGGCTTTATGAAGGACAGGCTGCTGCTCAATTTCGGCGCGGTCGACCAGTGGTGCGAGATCTTCATCAACGGTCAGCTCGCCGGCACGCATGAAGGAGGCTATCTTCCCTTTTCTCTCGATATCACGCAGTATGTCGATCCCTCGGCCGAAAACCGCATATCGGTCTCGGCATACGATCTGACCGACGAAGGCCCGTACGCCTGCGGAAGGCAGTCTCTCTCCCCCATGCCGGGCAGCGTTCCCGCGCAGAGCGGGATATGGCAGACCGTCTGGCTGGAAAGCGTGCCGGAGCGGTATATTCCTTCCGTTTCGATCACTCCCGACCTCGACGGCGGCGCCGTCCGCGTGGAAGCGCGCGGCTGTCCGAGGCTGCGCTGGGTGCTGTTTGCCGAGGGGCGGCATATCCTCAACGGCGTCGCCGACGACGACGGCACGGCGGAGTTCTCCGTGCCCGACCCTCGTCCGTGGTCTCCGGAGGATCCGTTTTTATACGAGCTCGTGCTCATTTATGAAAAGGATATCGTAAAGACCTACTTTGCCATGCGCAAGATCTCCGTTGAAAACGGCTCCGTCATGCTGAACAACAAGCCCGTTTTTCTCTCCGGCGTGACCGACAGCGGGCTGTGGAGCGGCGGGCTGTATACCGCGCCCTCCGACGAGGCATTGATATCAGATATAACCGCGGCAAAGCAGATGGGCTTCAACCTGCTGCGCAAGAGCGCAAAGGTCGAGCCCCTGCGCTGGTACTATCACTGCGACAGGATCGGCATGCTCGTATGGCAGGACATACCCGGCGGAGGCTCTCCCGGCAGCCGCCTCTGGACCGAGCTCATCCCCCGCCATACCCCCCTGCGGGTAAGCGACACTTCCGGATACAGCCGCTTCGGCCGCGGCAGCGGCCGCGNNCGACCGCGCCCGTTTCGTCACGGAAACGGAGCAGACGGTGCAGACTCTTTACAATTCCCCCGGCGTGATATGCTGGAGCCTTTTTGACGAAGGACAGGGACAGTTCGACTCCGTCCGCCTGTCCGAAAGGCTGAAAAGACTTGATCCCACCCGCCTTGTCGACCATGCCAGCGGCTGGCTCGATCAGCGCGCGGGCGATTTCAAAAGCGTGCACGTGTATTCCGGCGGCAGGATACGCGTATCAAAAGACGGGCGCGTTTTTGCCGTTACAAAGCTCGACGGATTTTCATGTCCCGCGGAAGACGGCGAAGCCGCTTCCGGCAAGGTCCGCGGGCGGCTCCGCGCGGAGCCCGGCAAGCTTGCGGAGGCGATCGGCAGTCTTTATGACAGGCGCGTATTTCCCGCGAAGGAGCTCGGGATGTCGGTATGCATCTACTCGCAGCTTACCGATACCTCCGAGGACAGCAACGGACTTATCAGCTTTGACAGAACGCGCGTCAAGGCGGATATCGGGCTGATGCGTCAGATGAACGAAGCATTGAAAGGAGAAACGATATGACGCTGACATGGTACGGGCATTCCTGCTTCAGGCTTGATTTCAACGGCGAGACGAGCGTCGTCTTCGACCCCTACTCCCCCGGCAGCATACCCGGCGTTGAGCTGCCCGACTCCGTCTCCGCCGACGAGGTCCTCTGCAGCCATGACCACGGCGACCACAACGCCGCGGACCGCGTCAGGCTTTCCGGGCGTCTGCCCGCCTTCGACACCAAGGTCCTTTACGGCTACCACGACAAGGAGAAGGGCAGGGCGCGCGGAGCGAACAAAATACACGTCGTCAGTTTCGGCGGCTTCAGAGCGGCGCACTTCGGCGACATCGGCTGCATGCCCGACGCCGGACAGCTTGAGCAGCTTAAGGGCCTCGACCTCGCTCTTATCCCCGTCGGCGGCTATTACACGATAGACCCCGAGGAAGCGAAGGAGCTCATCGGGCTCATCGGCCCGCGGGTGACCGTGCCCATGCATTACCGCTCCGGCGATACCGGCCTGAAGGCCATAGCGGAGCTGTCGCAGTTCACCTCCCTTTTCGATCATGTCGAACGCGCCGGAAGCACGCTGGAGATCCTTCCGGAAATGCGCGGCATATACTGCATGGAGCTCGGGTGAGCCTGCCTGTAAAGACCATGTCCCGCAGGGAATGGCAGGGCGGCTTCGAGCGCAGCGTGCGCATGCTGCGCCTGCCCTTCGGCGACGTCGGCCTGCTGCGGTACGGCAACGTGACGCGCCCGGTTATCAAGAATTCCGTTCCCGTGATCGCCGACGGGGTGGAGTGGCTGCAGCTGGCGCCCCGCGGGGAAAGCTGGTTCATGACCGCCATGTTTGACCGCGGCGAGCTTAGCCAGTACTATTTCGACATTGCGGACGAGCTGTTTTTCGGCGAGGAGGCAAGCTTCACCGATCTCTACCTCGACGTTCTTTTCATCCCCGGAAGCAGCCCCGTTCTTCTTGACCTCGACGAGCTCAGCGCGGCGAGAGACGCGGGAGTCATAACCCCCGCTCAGGCGGAAAAGGCCCTCGTCACGGCGCGCCGCCTCATCGGTCTTCTCAAAACGCGCTCCCGGCAGCTGCGCTGCTTCTGCGAGGAATACAGGACAAAGCTTCTTTCGGGAGCGTGACCGCTCCCGAAAGTAAAAATTCGCCGCTGAGGAACTTTCGTTTCTCAGCGGCTGAATTATATACCGCATATCGTCTTCGGCTTCCGCAGCCTTATTTTGCGAGCGCGTCGGCTTCGGCCTTCAGCGCCTCGATGCGCTTCGAGCATTCCGCGGCCGTGTCCGCCCTGCTCATGAGATAAACCTTTATTTTCGGCTCGGTCCCCGAGGGCCTTACGATGAAGCGGCCTCCGTCCTCCAGCTCGAGGTACAGCACGTTCTCTCCGCGCATGTCGAGCTTTTCCTCTTTGCCGCCGGACGACGCGATACCGGACAGATAATCCCTTACGCGGGTCACCTTTATCCCGCCCAGCTCCTTCGGCGGGTCGGAGCGCAGTTTTTCCATGACCGCTTTCATTTTGCCTATGCCGTCCACTCCGGGCATCATTATGCTTACCGTCTTTTCCTCATAATACCCGAGCTTCTTATACAGCTCATTCATAGCGTCGATAAGGCTCATGCCCTTTTCCGCCAGGACCGCCGCCATCTCCGCCGCCATGACGGAGGCGGTCACCGCGTCCTTGTCGCGCACGAAATCCCCGAAAGCGTAGCCTATGGCCTCCTCGAAGCCGAAAATGACCGTTTTCTCTCCGTTTTCGTATTTTTTCATGCGCTCGGCGATGTATTTGAAGCCCGTAAAGGTGTCTTCCGTCTCCACGCCGTGCCGTTCCGCCGCCGCGCGGGCCATTTCGGTGGATACTATGCTCTTCAGCGCCACGGCGTTTTTCGGGAGCGTCCCGGCTTCCTTCATGGCGCTTATAACGTAATCGAGGAAGAGCACGCCCATCTGATTGCCCGTGAGCAGTCTGAATTTACCGTCCGCCGCCCGGACCATTACGCCTATGCGGTCGCTGTCGGGGTCCGTGCCGATGATAAGCTCGGCCTTTTCCCTTTCCGCCAGGGCAAGAGCGCGCTCGAAGCCGACCTCGAATTCCGGATTGGGGTTCTTCGCCGTCGGGAAATTTCCGTCCGGCTCCATCTGTTCCTCGACGCATATGAGGTTTTTAAGCCCCAGGCTCTTCAGTGCTCTCGGCACTATCCTCGCTCCCGCGCCGTAGAACGGAGTATATACCGTCTTTATATCCGACCGCGCCGCCGCGCCGGGACGAAGACTGTGACTGAGCACGTTTTCAAGGAATACGGCGTCGGTCTCCTCCCCTATCAGCTCCACGGTCCCCTCGGCGACGGCCTTGTCCATATCCGCCAGCGGTATATCGCCCACCGCGTCGGTCTTCGCCATGATCTCGGCGATCCTTCCGGCAAGCTCCGGCGCGAGCTGAGCCCCGTCGGGGCCGTATACCTTATAGCCGTTGTACTCCTTGGGGTTGTGGCTCGCGGTGATGTTGATCCCCGCCGCGGCCTTGTACAGGCGTATGGCGAAGGACAGCTCCGGCGTCGGTCTGAGCGCGTCAAAAAGGCGCACGTGTATGCCGCGCGCGGCCAGCACCGCCGCCGCGTCGAGGGCGTAATCGCGGCTGTTTATGCGGCAGTCATAGCACACCACCGCTCCTCTTTCCGCGGCGTCTCCGCCCATGGCAAGTATCGTTTCGCCGAGAGCATAGGTGGCCTGACGCACCGCGTAGCGGTTGATGCGCCTCGTACCCATGCCCATTATCGCGCGCAGTCCGGCCGTGCCGAACGCGAGCGGAGCGAAAAAGCGGTCCTCGATCTCTTTTTCGTCGTTTTTTATCGCCTCAAGCTCTTTTCTCTCCTCTTCGGAAATATACGGGCTTGAAAGCCAGTGCTCATATTCCTGTCTGTAATCCATCGTCTTCTCCGTCGGTCGGTCCTTCATCCACGGGCTTGAGCAGCTCCCGGGCAAGCTCCAGCATGGTCTCGGGCACCAGCACGTCCATTCCGGTCCCGGCAAAACCGAGTATCACCTTTGCGAGACTGCCCCCGGACGTGAACGACTCTATCGTGGGCACTCCGAAGGAATGCAGCAGCGACAGTGTCATTTCATAGTCCAGCCTGCTCCCCGTCACGGTGGTCAGCAGCGCAGGCGGCACGGGCTGTCCGTCGTCGCCCACGGGCCAGATATCGTCCGAGCAGTCGTCGCATTCCGAAGTACACGCCGAGCAGTCGCCGCTGCAGCCCTCCGGGTGCTCTCCGCCGCATTTTTCACAGGTCGGCTCCAGCAGCTCTCCGCACACCGGGCAGACCTCTCCGTCAAATTCCTTTTTGCATTCGCTGCACCATGCCATTTTCTCTCTCCCCTTTTCGCGCTACTTATGGTATTTCGAGCCTTCGGATATCTTGAACGCCCGGTAGAGCTGTTCCAGCAGCATCACTCTCGCCAGGTGATGCGGGAACGTCATTTTCGACATCGACAGCTTCATATCGGCGCGTTTTTTTATCTCTCCGTCAAGTCCGCATGAGCCGCCGATGATGAAACACAGTCTGCTCTTCCCGCTTACCGCGCACATATCGAGAAAGCCGGAGAAGCGCGCGCTGTCCATCTGAGTCCCCTCTATGCACATGGCTATGACCACGGCTCCGGACGGTATGCGCAGGATGATGCTTTCGGCCTCTTTTTTCAGCGCGGCGGCCGTTTCCGCCTCTCCGGGAGAGGACGGCAGCCGGCTCTCCGGCAGCTCTTCCACCTCAAGACGGCACAGCGGTCCGAGGCGCCTGATATATTCGGCGGCGGCGTCGGCATAGTGCTTTTCCTTTAGCTTGCCCACGCATATGATTTTTATGTTGAGCATGGCGTACCTCTCATACTATACCTCTATCACCCTGCTGAACGCCGCCCTCGGCGCCGTCTCCGCCGGGAAGTCCCCCAGACGTTCTCCCACCGCCCGCAGGGCGAGCTCCGGGGTGTTGTTTTCGGCGCTGAGATGCGCCAGCAGCAGCCGCTTCATGCCGCGTTCGGCCAAAAATTCGGCAAAGGCCGCGCAGCTTTCGTTCGACAGATGCCCGCGGCTGCCGAGTATCCGCGCCTTCAGCGGATACGGATAAGGACCGGAGCGAAGCATTTCAACGTCGTGATTGGCTTCCAGCACCGCGGCGGCGCAGCCCTCCGCCGCGCGTTCCACCTCCGGCGTGACGCAGCCCAGGTCCGTCACCACGGCGAGCTTCTCCCCGGCGCCGCGCAGGATATATCCGAAGCTCTCCGCGGCGTCGTGCGGGGTGGCGAACGGCGTCAGCGTCAGCCGTCCGAGCGTCGAGGTCTCCCCCGCTTCCATTGTATGTATGCGCCGCGGATCCATTCCCGAGCTTATCAGCGCCCCGGCGGTGCCCCGGGAGGTATATACCTCCGCGGCGCACGCTTTCAAAAACACCTTAAGCCCTCCGATATGGTCGCTGTGCTCATGCGTTACCGCGACCGCGCTCACGTCCTCCGGCCGCAGTCCGAAACGCGACAGGGCTTCCTTTATCCTCCGTGCGGAAATACCCGCGTCCAGCAGGATGTGCGTTCCGCTCTCGCTGATCAGCGCGCAGTTTCCCGAAGATCCGCTGGCAAAGCTTATATATCTCAAAATATCAAATAGCCAAGCGGCGCGCTCACACAGGGTGACGACATCCCCATATGAGCGCGCCCAACACGCCTTTTCCCTTCTGATTTATTTCGTATCAGGCGAGGGCCCTGCTCTTTTTGCGGCTTTCAGGCTCAGAGTCCTCCACGACGGCAATATCGGCTCCCACGCCGCGAAGCTTGCCTATCATATCCTCATATCCGCGCTCGATGTGGTGGATGTCCTCCACCCTTGTCACTCCCTCGGTGCACAGGCCGGCAATGACCAGAGCCGCGCCCGCCCTGAGGTCGCAGGCCTTCACCGTCGCTCCGGACAGAGCGGGAACTCCCTCGATCACCGCGTTTTTCCCGTCCACGGTTATCTTCGCGCCCATACGGCTGAGCTCTCCGACGTACTTGAAGCGGTTGTCCCACACGTCCTCGGTCACTATGCTCGTTCCCTCGGCGCAGCACAGGCAGGCCACCGCCTGCGGCTGCATATCCGTGGGGAAGCCCGGATACGGCATCGTCTTGATGTTCACGTGTCTGAGCGGCCTGTTCCTGCGGATGAGCACCGCGTCGCCCCTGTCTTCCGTTTCGGCGCCCATCTCCTCCAGCTTGGCGGTGATGGACAGCAGGTGCTTGGGTATAACGTTTTTTATCAGCACCTCGCCTCCCGCCGCGGTGACGGCGGCGAGATAGGTGCCGGCCTCTATCTGATCCGGAATAATGGAATATGATCCTCCCGCCAGCCGGTCCACTCCCATGATGCGTATCACGCTCGTGCCCGCGCCGCGTATGTCGGCGCCCATGGCGTTGAGGAAGTTTGCCAGGTCGACTATATGCGGCTCGCGCGCGGCGTTTTCTATCACGGTCTTGCCTTCGGCCCGTGCCGCCGCCAGCATGATGTTTATGGTGGCGCCCACGCTCACTACGTCAAGGTAAATATTTGCCCCGTGCAGTCTGCCGTTTTTCGTCTCGGCGCATATATACCCGCCGTCCACTTCGATCTCCGCGCCCATGGCGCTGAGTCCCTTGATATGCTGGTCTATGGGACGTACTCCGAAATCGCAGCCGCCGGGCATGGCGACCTTCGCCCTGCCGAAACGGCCCAGCATCGCGCCGACGAAATAGTACGAGGCGCGTATGCGCCGCATAAGCTCGCTGTCTCCCTCTCCGTAGCTGAGGTTTTCGCAGGAGATCTCCATGGTGGTCCTGTTCACGCTGCGGACCTGCGCGCCCATATGCGTCATGTTGGTGAGCAGAGTGCTCACGTCGCTGATCTGAGGAATATTTTCTATGCGGCAGACGCCGTCGACCATAAGGGTCGCGGGGAGTATGGCTACGGCGGCGTTTTTCGCGCCGCTGAT
>DBWE01000211.1:9716-16318 GCA_002308315.1 Clostridiales bacterium UBA1246
ACAGCTTCTTACCGCCTTTGATAACTATTCGCGTCAAGGCTTCCGGCCTCCGTTATCTTTCTGTAATGGAAACGATGCTTTTGGTCATACTGACTTGGTATTATACATTATTTACCTCAATTTGTAAAGTCTTTTTATTCCGCGGCCGCTTCGCCGCTGTCGGCCCAGACGCAGTAGGCGCCGCTGTCGGCGGATATCCTCCATACGGGCCTCAGCTCCGCGGACGCCGCCGACACGCTCATCATATATCCGGGGCTGATGCCGTCTATGCGGGTGCAGACTATGCCTTCTTCGACGACGCGCTCGAGGAAGCGTATCAGCACCGTGCTCATCGTCGGATACTCCCCCGCTCGTCCCGGGCCCGGCTCGCCCATCAGTCTGCGTCCGGATATCATGATTCCGTCGTCGCCGCGCTCCACCTCGGCTCCGCAGTTGAATATCTCGTTTTTCCCGAAGAAATACGTATATTTCCCGCCGTCAAATCCCGACGGCGCCGCTCCCACGGCCTCCAAAAGCTCCCCGTCGCTGCGTCCGTCGTCATAGAGGCAGGCCTCAAAGCTTCCGCTCGAGCGAAAGCGCACCCAGCCGTTCGCGTTCTCGTAGTAATAGATATTGCCTCCCTGGTCCTGCTCCTTCGCCTGCCCTATCAGGGCGGCGACCAGCTCCGCCTCGCCGGATCTTGAGCGGACCACGCCGTGCGCCTCCAGCTCGCAGCGGCGCGGTATTATACCCGGGCTTATCTCAATGCCGTTGTTCGCCATTATTTCGGTCAGCTGACTGCGCTCCCTCGCCGCCGCGCCGGCGTTGCTCACGCCGTCAAATATCAATATCCCGCCGAAGGCGAGATTTACGCACAGCAGTATGATTATCGCGGCGCTTTTCAGTTTACCCGTATCCATAATATCTCCGTTCGTGCCTTGTCAATGCACCGTCCACCTCGGGAAGAGCAGTTCTCCGCCTCCGTCGTAGTATTCCAGCGCCGCGCTGCCGCCTTTTTTCATTTCCGCCGCGGCTGCNNCCGGCCTGCAGCTCCGGAAGCAGCTCGCAGTCCGCCGCCGTCCTTGTATACGCCCTCAGCTTTATGCGCAGGTACACAAGCCCCCCGTTTTTGAATACCGCCTCGGCTGCCGGCTCGCCGTTCTGGGCTACCTTCAGTCCGTCGATGAAATAATCAAAGTAAAGCCTCGCGGAGCCGTCGGACTGTTCCATGCCGGTGAAATACAGTCCCTCGTCCCCTTTTCCCTCCGCGCGGATGCCGTCAAGCACGCTTCTCGCCTTTTCTATCATTGCGGCGACGCCGTCGGCGCGTATATGCGGCTTGTCCGAAGTATAGCTTACCGTTCCGTCCGCGCCGAACTTGACTATGCCGTTGTCCTCGGGGTATACGACGGTACCGTCCGCCTCGGTATAGCTTACGGACATCGACATATCCGGTATCGTTCCCGTCCTGCCGCTGCGCCCCGCCGCGGCGCGGACGGTATGCACCTCCGGCAGGGTCTCAAGTATGAGTTCGTATTTTTCGGCGTTTTTCAGGCTGTCCTTCTCAAAGGCGAATACCGCGCCGTTCGGGAAAAAATCCGACAGCTCCGCGGCGAACGAGCTCCATCTCGACATGGTCGAGCAGGTATGGAAGCCCTCCGAGTTCTGAAACGCGATATGCACTCCCCCGCTGCCGTCGGGCGACAGCATCATTCGTCCGGCGCTGCCCTTGACTCCCGCTCTCAGCTCTGTCCCCAGCCAGAGAGCCAGAGCGTCGAGAGGTATTTCGCAGCCGTAATCGAGAAAAAGGCCCGGGCCGGACAGCGCGGTCATCCATGCGCTCTCGTTCATCTGCGCGGGCCTCGACGCGGAGCCGAGAGCCTCGCTCAGAGCCGCGGCGGTATGTCCGTACAGCTCCGCGATCTCCGCCGAGCTGTACTTCGCTCCGTAGCGCAGACCGGTAGAAGCGGAATATGCCGCCGCCAGCGGGAAAGCCGCCGCAGTATATTCCGCCGGGTTATCCTCCGGGGCTACCGGCGCTTCGCCGTGCCGGCCCAGATTGTCGAATATCCCGGTCATGCCCGCGAGGACCGCGGCGCTTGCTGTCAGCAGGACTATCAGCGCCGTCTTGAAGCGTTCTTTTCTCTTCATTTCTCCGGCGCCTCCGCCGACGGAAGCACCACGGTCATGACCGTGCCCTTCCCCGGCTCGCTTTCCACGTCTATGCGTCCGTTATGCCGCTTGATTATTTCCGAGGCTATCGACATGCCGAGTCCGGTGCCGCCCTGCGCTCTGGATCTTGCCTTGTCCACTCTGTAAAAGCGGTCGAATATCCTCGGGATATCCTCGGCGGGTATGCCTATCCCGGTATCGCTTACCGATATCCTCGCTTCGCGTCCCTGCTGCCATACCCTCAGAGCGATGCTGCCGTTCTTCGGCGTATAGCGCACGGAGTTTGAAAGGATATTTATGATCACCTGCTCTATCCTCGCCTTGTCGCCGTCTATCATCACGGCGTACGGGGGCAGCTCTATGGACAGGTCGAGCTCATGCTTGGCCGCGTCGAGGCGCATGGCCTCATATACGCTCTTTGCCGACTCCACGGCGTTGAAAAGCTCGGTTTTCAGCTCCATCTCCCCGGCGTCGTACCTGCTGAGCGCGAGCAGGTCCTGCACGAGCTTCGTCATGCGGTCGCTCTCGCTGAGGATCACGGAAAGGAATTCGTTTTCCGTATCTCTCGGCAGCTCTCCGCCCGCGTCGACAAGAGTCTCCGCGTAGCTTCTTATATTCGTGATGGGCGTTCTCAGCTCGTGAGAAACGTTGGCGACGAATTCCTTTCTCATCTCGTCGCTGCGTCTCTGTTCGGTGATATCGTGGATCACCGCGAGTATGCCGCCCGGAGCGCCCTCGCCGTAAAACGGAGCAATGAATATTTCCAGAAATCTCTGCTTTATGCTCCGTTCGCCCTCGATGACCTCGTCGCCCTTCATCCTCAGCACGCGGTCGAGAGGGGCGATGTCGCCGAAGATCCCGTCAAAGCCCGGCGCGGTATCCGCCAGCTTCATGCCGAGCATGCGCTCGGCCGCGGGATTGTAATGGATCATCTCGCCGTCGCCGGAAAAGGCGACCACGCCGTCGGTCATATGCAGGAAAACCGTTTCCAGCTTGCTGCGTTCGTTATCTATATCGAGCAGCGTGTCGTGCAGGCGGTCGGCCATATCGTTGAAGCTTCGCGTCAGCACGCCTATTTCGTCTCTCGACTGCACCTCTATGCGCTGAGAAAAGTCTCCCGACGCGACCCGGTCTGCCGCCTTCGTAAGGCTCTGCAGCGGTATGACCATGGTCTTCGACAGCAGGAACGAAAGCAATATGCTTATGATGAGTCCCACGATAAGGGCCTCGATGATGATGAATATTATCTCGTTGGTCAGTTCCCGGACCGTGTACTTGTTGTCTCTGACGCTTATGATATACGAGACGTCCCCGCCGTCTATCGGAACGGCGACGTCCATATATTTGGCGGTGCTGTTGCTGGCGTAGCCGTTTTTCCCGGTAAGCGCCGTGACGATGTTCGGAGTTATCTCGGCGCTTTCCTCTCCTCCGGACGCGGCAAGCAGTCTGCCCGTCTCTCCGTCGAGCACGTAGTAATTCCTGGTGCCGAAATCTATGCCGAGAAAGCCCGAATATGCGTTGAGGATGCTGTCGATCTGCGCCGCGCCGTCGTCCGAGGCCGCCGCCTCGCGCAGATCTCTCACGAATTCCTCTCCGGAAAACACCGTCTGCATCTGCTCATAGAATTCGTTGAGGTAAAAGCCCATAACTCCGCGGATAAGGAACGCGCTGACGACCGTCATCAGCGAGATTATGAGCAGCAGCAGTATGAGCACAAGCTTCATATGCAGTCCGCGATTATTTATGGCCCTCACCTTCTTTCCCCGGGATCGTTTATTTTGATACAGCCAGATAATATCCCGCTCCGCGCTTGGTGCAGAGCAGGGTGGGATTTGCCGGATCGTCCTCCAGCTTTTCTCTCAGCCGCCGCACGGCTACGTCCACGGTACGCGTGTCTCCGTAAAAATCGTAGTTCCACACGTCCGCCATCAGCTCTTCCCGCGTAAAAACGCGCCCGGCCGACAGCGCCAGATACTTTATCAGCTCGTATTCCCTCTGCGTGACCTCGACCGGCGCGCCGTCCTTCATCACCGTCATGCCGTTTGCGTCCACGCTGATGCGCCCCGCCCTTATGATCTCTCCGGAGACGTCCGGAGCGGCGCTCCCGTCGCTCAGCACGGCCGCGCTGCGGCGCATGTTGGTCTTCACTCTCGCGAGCAGCTCCCGTACCGAAAAGGGCTTTACTATATAATCGTCCGCCCCGAGCTCAAGGCCCATTACCTTGTCCGTTTCCTCCTCGCGGGCAGTCAGCATGATTATCGGCGTCAGCCTGTCGCGCCTGCGTATCTCGCCGCATACCTGAAAGCCGTCCATATACGGCAGCATCACGTCTAAAAGGATCACGTCCGGCGCGGAGTCCAGCGCCCTTTCAAGGCCCTCCCTGCCGTCGTACGCGGCGATCACCTCGTAGCCCTCGCGCCTGAGGTTGAAAGAGAGTATATCGACTATGCTTTTTTCATCGTCTACGACGAGCACACGTCCTCCCATTCCGGCCTCCTCCTCTCATTTTTCCAGAAACGCCGCCGCTTTCATGTATATCGCGACGGTCTTGGCGTCCGTTATCTCGTTTTCGAGGATCAGCTTTTTCACCTCGTCCATCCCGTACGACTCTATCTCCAGGAATTCGTCCTCGTCAAAGTCCGTCTCTCCCTGAGTGAGCCCGCGGGCAAGGAACAGATACAGCACCTCAGTACAGAAGCCGGGCGTCGTCACGATCGCGCCGAGCGGTATGACCTCCTCCGCCGTGAGTCCCGTTTCCTCCTTCAGCTCCCGCACGGCCGCCGGAAGAGGCTCCTCGCCCTTTTCCAGCTTGCCCGCCGGGGCCTCCAGCAGCGCCTTTGAATGGGCGTAGCGAAACTGCCTTACAAGCCTCGTCCTGCCCTCGCCGTCCACCGGAAGTATGACCACTCCGCCGGAGGTATGAACTACCTCTCTCGTGCTTCGCGCGCCGTTGGGCACGCTGATCTCGTCCACGGTCACAGTCATCACTCTGCCCTCGAATACCGTTTTTGAAGACAGTCTTTTTTCCGTCAGATCCATATTCTCTGCCGCCCTGATGCGGCCTTCCTCCGTTTCAGCCGTTTTCTTCCTGCCACTTTCTCAGCGCGTCGGCAAGAGCCGTGCTGCCGCCGGGATCCTTCTGGCTCCTCATATATCGCGACACGTCCGCCTTTCCCGCGCCGCGTTCCTCGCGGCGTTTTTCAAAATCGCTCAGTTTTTCGCGGAACCCGCATATACACACGAACATGCGCTTCTCGCCGTCTCCCCGAAGCTCCATTTTCTTGTGGCAGTTGGGGCATCTCGCGTTGGTCGCCACCGAGGTGCTCTTGCGCCATCCGCATTCTCTGTCGGGGCAAACCAGCATTTTTCCGCCCTTTTTGCCCTTTACCTCCAGCAGGAATTTGCCGCATTCGGGGCACTTTTCTCTGGTCACGTTTTCATGCACGTAGCTTTTTTCGCTTGCCTTGACCTCTTCCACGAGGCGCGAAGCGTATTTCCGCATTTCGGCCACGAACAGGTCGGCGCGCTCCTCGCCCCTCGCGATCGCCCCGAGGCGTTTTTCCCATTTCGCCGTCAGCGCCGCGCTGCGAAGCTCCTCCGGCGCCAGGCCGACGAGCTGTATCCCCTTGGCCGTGGGTATGATGCTCTTGCCGTTCCGCTCGGCGTAAAACGCGCTGAACAGCTTTTCGATTATATCCGCGCGGGTCGCGGGCGTGCCGAGACCTCCGGTCTCCTCGAGCGTTTTTGACAGCTCTCCCCTGCCCATGCCTCCGGGATGCTCCATCGCCGTGAGCAGCGTAGCCTCCGTATAGCGCGCCGGCGGCTTCGTCCTGCCCTCGACGGCTTTCGCGGATATGAGCTCCACGGCGTCTCCCTGTCTGATATCCGGCAGCACCTGTTCCTTTTCATCGTCGCCCTCGTCCGTCTCGTCCGCCGGCTCATAGGCTCCGTACGCCGCTTTCCAGCCCTCATTTATCACTCTCCTGCCCATTGCGTGCAGCGTTTCGCCTCCGCAGCTGAGAGTGAGCTTCAGCTCCTCGTACTCGTAGGGCGGCATCAGCACCGCCATGAAGCGCCGGGCGACGAGGTCGTAAATATTCATCTCCGGCCCGCTCATCCTCAGGGTGTCCGGGGGCTCCTCCGTGGGTATGATGGCATGGTGATCCGTGACCTTGGCGTTGTTCACNNAATCTCGTCTGCAGCGGTCTCGCGCGGAGTATGGCGGCGACGGTCTGAGCGTAAGCGCCGAAGCGCATAGCCGACAGACGCTCCGGCAGCGTCGGCGCCACGTCGTCGGAAATATATCTCGAGTCGGTGCGCGGGTAAGTGAGCACCTTATGGACTTCATAAAGGCTCTGCATCAGAGACAGCGTCTCCTTTGCCGTATAGGCGTATTTCCTGTTGGCGTCTCTCTGGAGCTCCGTAAGATCGTAGGCGGCCGGGGGCGGGGT
>DBWE01000211.1:16393-16773 GCA_002308315.1 Clostridiales bacterium UBA1246
TCGAAAATACGCGCCTGTCCGTTTTTGTCCCTGCGCGTTACGCTGAAGCCCTTGCTTTTGGCCTGCACGGTCCAATACGGCTTAGGAACGAAGTTTTTTATCTCTTCCTCCCGCTCCGCGAGCATGGCGAGGGTCGGCGTCTGCACTCTTCCCGCGGAAAGCGACGCGCCGTAACGGCAGGTCAGCGCCCGCGTCACGTTCAGCCCCACGAGCCAGTCGGCCTGCGATCTGGACAGCGCGCTGAGATAAAGATCGTCATACTCGCTCGCCGGACGCAGCTTTTCAAAGCCCTCTTTTATCGCCTTGTCCGTCTGCGACGATATCCACAGTCTCCGGGTACGGCCCCGCCAGCCGGCCTTTTCCATGATCCAGCGGGCGAC